>CAZMUW010000139.1:0-4924 GCA_964569645.1 uncultured Desulfobacteraceae bacterium
GAATACCCAGCTCTTTTCCTTTGATCCGACAAAGATTATCTTTGACCGGGTCAACCTGAGGGAGCAGGTGGCCTGGAGCCACGAGCCCAAGCCGGCAGAGGGAGAGAAATTCGACGAAGACATCCGGATGCTGGCAGAGGACCAGCTCAGGATGGGGATCACCAAGGCCCGGAGCATGGAACCCCTGGAGCCATTTGAGGAGGAGACCAACAAACGCATCCTGGTCATTGGTGGTGGGGTGACAGGTATGACCTCGGCCTTAGGGGCGGCAAAGGCAGGATATGAGGTCGTGCTGGTGGAAAAAGAGCCCTCTCTCGGTGGGTTTGCCACGAAGTTGTTTAAACAGTATCCAAAGACTCCCCCCTATCGCGAACTGGCATCGACCGATTACGAATCCCTGATCCAGGCGGTAGAGGGAGAATCCAAGGTGAAGGTCTATACATCGGCATCGATCGAGAAGATCTCCGGAGCTCCTGGGATGTTCGATGTATCTATCAAGCAAAATGGAAATGTCATTGAGGAGCGGACCGGCGCTGCTGTCCTTGCCTCGGGATTTGAGCCCTATGATGCCACAAAGCTCGAGCATCTCGGCTTTGGAAAGAGTGCAAACGTGATCACGAACGTGACCATGGAGGAGGTGGGGGCCAAGGAGACCCTTTCTCGTCCCTCAGACGGCAAGACAGTTGAAAGTGTGGCCTTTATACAGTGTGCGGGATCGCGTGATCCTGACCACCTGCCCTACTGCTCCACTGTCTGCTGCATGACGTCTCTGAAACAGGCGATGTACATAAGGGAAAAGAACCCAGATGCAAAGGTCTACATCTTTTACAAGGATATGCGAACACCGGGCCAGTACGAGAATTTTTATCGCCGCGTTCAGGAGGATGAGGGAGTCTTCCTGACCAAAGGAGAGGTCTCATCGGTTTCGGAGGACGGTGAGGGGTCAGTCATCATCGAGGTGGACGACACCCTTTTGGGTGAGAAGATCAGCGTCAAGGCAGATCTCGTAGTACTGGCAACAGGCATGGTTCCGAGGACAGCCCTGGGGGAAGAGGAGGTGGTCGCGGTCGAAGAGGAGGATGAAAAGAAGAAGGACATCGCTTCCCAGTTGCTGACTCCCCTCAAGATCATCAAGTCGAATACCCTGAACCTCGATTACCGGCAGGGCCCAGAGTTACCAGATCTCAAATATGGCTTTTCCGATTCCCACTTCATCTGCTTCCCTTACGAGACGCGTAGGACAGGGATTTACGCTGCAGGCCCGGTCAGGCAGCCCATGGACATGGCTTTCAGTATGGAGGATGCAAGAGGGGCCGCATTAAAGGCAATCCAGAGCGTGGAGATTGTCTCCGTGGGAGGAGCCGTGCATCCCAGGTCAGGGGACATGTCCTATCCCGATCTCTACATGGAGCGATGCACTCAGTGCAAGCGCTGCACCGAGGAGTGCCCCTTTGGGATGTACGACGAGGACGAGAAGTTCAACCCTCTTCCGAACCCCACGCGCTGCCGGCGTTGTGCCATATGTATGGGATCATGTCCCGAGAGGATCATCACCTTCAAGGACTACTCGGTCCTAATGATAAGTTCGATGATCAAGTCGATCGATGTCCCTGAAGAGGATGAAGAGAAGCCTCGAATCCTCCTTCTGGCATGCGAAAACGATGCCTACCCGGCCCTCGACATGGTAGGGCTGCGCCGCGGCAGGTACAGTGCCTACGTGAGGATCATCCCCCTTCGATGTATCGGATCTGTCAACCTGGTATGGATTGCTGATTCGCTTGCCAAGGGCATCGATGGGATATTGCTCTTGGGTTGCAAGCACGGGGAGGACTATCAGTGTCACTTTATGGATGGGAGTGAGCTGGCCAATTACCGGATGACCAAGATTCAGGAGACACTGGATCGATTAGCCCTCGAGTCAGACCGAGTCCTCATCGAGCAGATCGAGATCTCCGACTACGATCGAATCCCCTCGATCATCGATGAGTTCATCGAGACCATAGAGAAGGTAGGACCCAACCCCTACAAGGACCTTTAGGAGGTGGCAATAATGTCCCAGGCAACTCGGATTGAACCGGATTTGGCGTTTATCAAGGATGTAATAGTCAAAGGAGGGGATACCCTCAAGAACTGTTATCAGTGCGCCTCCTGCTCGGTGGTATGCAATCTCTCACCGGACGACCGGCCCTTTCCCAGAAAGGAGATGATATGGGCCCAGTGGGGGCTCAAGGATCACCTGACCAGGGATCCAGACGTGTGGCTCTGCCACCACTGCAACGATTGCTCCAAACATTGTCCCAGAGGGGCCAGACCAGGGGACTTCCTGGCCGCGCTCAGGCAGATGACGATCATTGAAAACGCCTTCCCCCGGTTTCTGGCCAAGTGGGTCAGTGACCCCAGGTTTCTCCCTGCTTTATTCGCGATCCCGGTGGCCCTCCTCCTCATATGCATGTGGGCTGTGGGAACCCTTCGGATCCCTGAGGGGGCGATCGTGTACACAAAATTCATCCCCCAATGGCCCGTGGTAGACGTCCTCTTTATCCTGACGGCCATCTGGGCGGTGATCTGCGCGGCCGTTGGAGTCCGGCGATTCTGGTTGCGGCTTTCCGGCGGCGCTCCTGAGGAGACATCCTTTAATAGGCCCACCATCGTCGAATTTGTCTCAAAGCAGGCCCTCCCCATGATAATCGATATCCTCACGCACAACAATTTCAAGGAGTGCGAGGTCAACCGCCCCAGGTACCTATCTCACCTGAGCACTATGTGGGGGTTCATCCTCCTTTTCATTACCACAGCCTGCGTGGCAACGGGGGTCTATATATTAGGAAAGCAAACCCCTTACTCACTGCTCAATCCAATTAAGTGGATCGGAAATATCGGGGCCATTGTCCTGATCGTGGGGTCCATCCTGGCCTTCACGAATCGGCTGTCAAAGGATGAGGATATAGGGAAGACCACTTATTCTGACTGGCTTTTCCTTTGGGCGGTGTTGATCACGGGTGTCACAGGACTTCTCTGCGAGATCCTGCGGTTGGTAGATGCCTCTGTGGCGGCCTACTCAACGTACTTTATCCACCTGGTCTTCGTATGGTTCCTCTTTGCCTACTTCCCGTTCTCCAAATTCGCCCATCTCGCGTATCGGACAACGGCCATGGTTTACGCCCGGTCCATGGGCCGCGAGCTTAAAAAGGGAACCACTGTGATTTCTTATGAAGGATCGAGGGCGGATCAGGGTGAAACTTCGGAGGCCAAGGAAGAGAAAGAGAAGGAGGCCGTTTCCTGATAAATTGTAACAGGTCCCTAATGCCATCTGAAGGCCTGGTTGAGACCGGGCCTTTTCATTTGAAGACAGGTAAGCGATGAAGTCACCGGGCAGTCTGAGTGCTGAGAGCGCCTTTTCCTTTTCCTGCCACAAGGACCTTCCCTGCTTTAGCCAATGTTGCAGGGACATCAACATCTTTTTGACCCCTTACGATATCCTGCGCATCAAGAAAAGGCTTGGCATCTCCTCCGAGGAATTCCTGAGCCAATACACCCTATCGCTTATTGCTGAGGGATCGGGGTTCCCCTTGGTCATCCTGAAGATGTGTGAAGATCAGGAAAAGCGCTGTCCCTTTGTGGGCCCCGCAGGATGTTCCATCTATGAAGACAGACCCTGGTCCTGCCGAATGTATCCAGTGGATCGAGGAGAGCGAGAAGGAGAGTTTCGTTTTATAGCGGATCCATCTGTCTGTCTTGGAATGAGGGAGAAAAGGCAATGGAAGGTAAGGGAATACTTATGCGATCAGGGCCTGGATCCCTACAACGAGATGGAGAAGCCTTTTACAAAAATCGCCTCCCATCCTCGTTTTTCTCAGCAGAAGATCCGGAACCCAAAGATCCGGGAGATGTGCCGGATGGCCCTCTATGATCTCAATCGATTCAGGAGGTTTGTACTGGAAAGCCGGTTTCTGGAGATCTTCCATGTGGACAAGGAAGTGATCGAGAGGCTTAAGCAAGACGACCTGGAGTTGATGAACCTGGCCTATGAATGGCTGGAGTTCGGCCTTATTTCCGGTGAGACCCTTAAGCTCAGAGAAGATCTGTGATCATCTTTTACCTGCAACTATTCAGCCACTAAGGCACTAATTCCAATTGTAAATTTTCAATTGTCAATTTTCAATTGTTTGTGCCTTGGTGGCTGCCTGAGCAGCTGCTTTTACCTGTTCTTATCATAGATCTCGGCGAACTCTTTGAGCGTTTTTCTCATGATCTCCTCAGGATTGAAGATATGCTTGCCAAAAATCTGGGCTATCTGCTCGTAATCGATATGGTTTTTGCCTTTATCATACTGGGAAACGTACTGTGATTGCACCTCTTCAGGCAGGGCAGCCACCATGTTTCTTCCAAGCATGTTTTCGAAGAGGCCATAAAGGTCGTCGATCAATCGATCCATGGCATCCGTAGGAAGCTTCTCTCCCTTTTTTCCTATCATAACCCTACAGAAATTCTCGATGTAGGGATTCTTCTTATATTCCATGCTCTTTCAATCCTTTCTCCTTACTTTTCTTTACAGAATCCGATGCACGAAAAGCCGGGAATGACTCCCTTTTTACATTATGCTCAGAAGATTGTGGGGATAAACTTAAAGAAGCATTAGACCTGGAAAAGGAGACAGGAGAACTGATCTTTTCGGCCGAGCATATCTGTTGATATCGGAAAAAATTATAACCTGTCAGTCCACCCGACTGAAGTGGGGTCAAATCTTTATTCTTGCCAAATCACCTCCCCGCCAAAGATTTCATTCCAGCCCTCAATCTATTGACCATTTAACCATTTGACGAACTCTGTAACGTCTCGGAAATTCTACAACTTATTGAAATTAGGTGAATTTTTTGAGGCTTGATGTTTATGCCTCGTACATGGAATAATGGCCTGCCCTGGC
>CAZMUW010000140.1:0-4906 GCA_964569645.1 uncultured Desulfobacteraceae bacterium
TTCATAAAAGAGTATCTTTCCCTTAGTATCAACATTCCAATATTCCATCATTCCAATATTCCATTTGCGGGGCAAAAAAACCAAGCCTCAAAAATTAGCTTTAATCTCAATAAGTTGTAGAATTTCCGAGACGTAAATTGCTTGTGATTTCAACTTGTTATAAATTCAATCTATTGCGAATGTCCAATTTTGCTGGCCTTCGTTTTTATTCTAATGATAGCAACTATTTAACTAATAAACCATTTAACCATTTGACGAACTCTGTGTTGAGATATTTCAAGTCAAATATCTGACCGAAATCCTGTGTACTTATTTAATAGTGTTGGTTTGAATTGAACCCGGTCTTTTTATCAAATTTCTCGCTATCTCTTCAAGAAAATAATGACAGCTACAATAATTTGGCTATCTATTGAATAATATAGCGAGAAATTTACGCAAGGTGTTGGGATGAATCGGTTTGCTCCCATTCTCTCTAGTCCTTTTGCTATATCCCTCCTCAATGTGTTTGATGTTAAAGCCAAGTAGTCGCAGGACATGATGATCTTGAAACAGATATTTGATATTATCGCCGTCTTCAGACGATCGGCCAGATCAAAATACCAGCATCTTCTACTGAATGCAAGACACGTGTCCGTACCGCCAGCCATTGGATCGAAAACAAGGTCTCCCTCCTGTGTAAAGTAAAAAAGCGTATGGCCGACCAATTGTGCCGGGATCTGCCCGGGCCTGCCCGCCATCGCTCTCGCTCAGGCGAGGCAGGCGGGTCCTACGATTACCTCTATTGTAGATGAGCAGTATCCAGAAGGGGGCCTTCTGCCTAATTCTTTAAAATGGAGGCTGGCCCTGTTAAATAACCTCTAAAATGCCTTTTAGTGTAATAGATCATCAATGCCTGAGAGTCAGTTGGAAGATTTAGAGCGTCCCTCCATTTAACAGGGCTGGGTTTAGGTGGATAGCTGTACCCTAATCCCGCCAATTTGCCCCTTTTGGGGCAATAAATCCTCCAAAGACCTGTCTTTAGCTCGTTGCTTCGAGACATTACCGTCCAACGAATTCCACAAAAGGTCTTCAACCACAACATCATGCAGGCATTTTGTGCTTGACACACAACGATATTTTCTCCTATGCTTCTAATCACAAGAAGCGAATTCTTATCAATAATTATCAATTTATCTCAGGCGGATTCACCACGAAGGGCACGAAGTTCACGAAGAAGCCATAAAGTTATTTATTAAATTTCTGTCTTTGTGATCTTCGTGGTTTGATTTCATTTTTAGTTCTCCCGCTCTCAGCGGGATCCGGTTTAGGAGAAAGCAATGCAGAAGATATTAAGAGAGGAGGCCAAAAAATATGCCTTTGACTGGCGAGACGAGCCGCTTTTAAAGGTACAACCCGGAGAGTCCTTTGAGATCGAAACCTATGACGCCAGCACGGGCTACTTTAAATCACCCGAGGACAAGGCCGATCCCACCCGTCGACCGGGATTTGACCGGCATCCGCCGCTGGCCAATCCCGTTGGAGGACCGGTCTGGCTGGAAGGATCGGCACCCGGCGATACACTGGTGGATGATTATTCCTGGATCGCCGTCGGCCCCGGTCGCGGACCGTTGGGAACGTCAACGCGGTGGCCGGAACTTTCCGCCGACTACCTGACGATGATCTTCAAACACCGTCCGGGGCTCAGCGGGACGACCCGCGACGGCACCCTGCAATTTAACGAGCGCATCTCCTGGCCCATCACGCCCTTTGTCGGCACCCTGGGTGTTGCCCCGCAACGGGAAGTGACCACCACCATAGACGGCCAGGGACCGTGGGGCGGCAATCTGGATATTCGAGATGTGGCGCCGGGTAATCGGATCTTTCTTCCGGTGTTCCACGAAGGGGCCCGTTTCTATTTAGGGGATGTGCATGCGAGCCAGGGTGATACCGAATTTACCGGCACGGCCGCCGAAACAAAAGCAACGGTGCGTCTCAGGCTGGAACTTATCAAGGGCAAAACCGTCCCGTGGATGCGCATTGAAAAACCGGTGTCGATCGTTTCCGTATATGCCTACCGCCCCCTTGAAGAGGCGGTGCAAACGGCTGTTTTCAATCTGATGGACTGGATGATTACAGAGTACAGCTTCACGCCGGCCGATGCCTACTGCATAGTCAGCACCTGTCCGGATTTTCGCATCAATGTCTATCAGATGGTAAACATGGGCAAACTAAATAATGTTGCCGGTGCCGAGATTTCCAAACGGTATCTCTGAAAAACGAATGTTGAAATTTGGATCAGTCATGAAAGCGAACCATTTTTGGGGACGCTCGTGCAGAACGTGCATAACTTTTCAAATGCCAGAGCAGCTAAACGGGTGTTAAACTCCTGCCTATCTCTTTTATTAATGAATAGCCTTTTTCTATCCCTCGCGCCATCACAGCCATCGCGAGGCTCAGGCGAGGCCTCCGGCTCGTAGAGCCTACGCCTCGGAGAGCGGGCGGGCATCTAGTCTTGATGCTCGGGGCATAATATAAGCCTATCAGGAAACCCAGAATATTTAAAGCAAGTTCTGCACGAGCGTCCCCTATTACGAAAGATTGGCAGACTCGGTGTTTGTTATTATGCTACACCCCCCACGGACCTGGGTCCGATTCCAGTTTGAGAATCGGAAAGTCAAGATGCCCCTTTGGGAAGGCTGTTCTCGTAAGAACAAGGAGGCCAGGCAAAAGCTGCCATAAGAATAAGAAACTTCTTCAAACCTTTGAATTCATCTTGACGTGCCAGGGCTCGAAGCGCACCCCTAGCAGGTTGTCCGGCGTGTAGCGGAGGTTGATGTAGTTGAGATACAGAAGCTTCCTGTAGACTTCCGTGGTAGTGAAGCGCTCCGTGAAGTTGGCAACTCCGAAGCCGACCTGCCCCACGTCAAAATCGCCGATGCCGTGGAAGGAAAAGCCGGGTGGTGCGAGTGAGCGGGAGGCCAGGGATAGATTGCCATTGCTCTTGTAAGCCTTGTTCAGAAACAGCAGGAACTGCTTTATGAGACCACGCACCCCGGAGGTCAGGATGACCTTCCTGCCCAGATCCTGCTTGATTCTCTTATAGGTCTCAAGGGGCAGGCCCTTGTACAGGTAGTTGCCGGTGTAAGGGATCTTGACTACCTCATGTCTCCGAATCCGCTCAGTGATATTTTTAAGGGGCTTTTCGCCAAGAAAGCCGTAGAGGACGCTGTCCTCATAGAAGATCATTTCCAGAAAATTCAGTTCCGCCTTAGGGAAACGGCCGACCCTGGAGTAATTGCGGGCTATTTTAATCGCATCGTCAAAGTTTAACAGGTAGAAATTGCCATGACCCACGGTCCGCTGGAGAAGCTTGAGCCGCTTTACGGAGGATGTTAAAAGCTGGTATTTTTCTCGGTCGAGGCAGACATCGTCCTCGTGAGGCTTGTTGAAGTGTTGCATCTTGTAAAGGTAGTCCTTGATGTGATCGTCGTAGTTTTCCGCCGGGGTGGCACGAGGGATTTTTGTGATCTTCGCCAATGCCTCCGTAGCGAGCCCACTTCCGATGACTCCTGCGATTAATGCCTTAAGAAAGTCTCTTCTTTTCATCCTCTTTCAATCAGATTGTGGTCTTGACGATATGCCTTCTTGGTAATCGATCCTCACCGAAATTCAGCGAATAGGATTAATAATACTACTATATTTTCATTTTGTCCATCGGAAAATGAGCCTATTGGCAGAGCCTTCCTTTGCCTCGGGCATGACTATTGCCTCCATGTTGCTCCATTCATCTATTCTTAAATCCTTCAACCGGGTCTCCCCGCGTGTCGAGGTGGGACTTGAGTCGATTTTGCTATCCCTTGGCAATTTTTATTGCGTCTTGGAAAACAACGTCCTCTGGGCCTCCGGCCCATAGGGGCCTACGCCCCGGTGGGAATAGTCCAGGTGAGGTTCAATGTTGTTAGGGGGAGCATTGGCCCTGGGCAGAGGTTTTGATTTTGAATCCCACAAATCGAGATGTTTGAGTATTTTCTTAATTATTTCCGGGTCTTCTATGAAGGATAAAATCTTCATCCTCCCCCCGCATTTGGCGCACGCCCTGTTGAATACCTACTTTTAGAGTAAGACTGCTCCTATCAGCTATTCTTGAATGTTAATTTACAAGGGATAACATCGAAGAATAAGATTCCACAGGGTAAATAAGGGGATCCACATCTATTTTAAAAATATTTTGAGTTTTGCACATTTTTTCTTGACATACGCCTCGCTTTTCCTTATCTTCCCCAAGTTACGAGAGGATGATTATCAGAAAAAATCGTTTTTTCGTAGAATTATTGTGTCAAGGTAATGTTAACCTAATGCTAACCTTAATTAAGGGAGGGAATGTTATGAAGAGAAGACAGAGTTTTTTGTTTGTGGGTCTGTTAATTTGTGCAGCCATGGTGTTTGGTATGACCTCCGGAGTCATGGCCGGCAACATCAGGATCGGTGTGGCTGCCCCGTATACAGGCAATTTGGCTTCTTACGGTGACAACATCAAGTCCGGCGTTAACCTCAAGCTTAAAGAGATCAATGATGCTGGCGGCATTAATGGTCAGAAGGTAGAGCTTGTATGGGGTGATGATCTCTGCCAGCCTAAAGACGCCGGTACGGTCGGCGCTAAATTTGCAGCGGACAAAAGCATCGTGGCAGTCATTGGCCACCTTTGCTCCTCTGCCACCCTTGCTGCCATGCCTATCTATGTTAGGGTAGGGCTCCCTGCCATATCTCCTACCTCTACTAATCCGACCATTGGCGATGTGGGCAAGGGCTGGTTCTTTCGGAATTGCTACACCGATGATTTCCAGGGAAAATACCTGGCCTCATATGTTGTGTCAAAGTTGCTGGGCAAGAATAAGGTGGCCATCTTTTATGAGAACAACGACTACGC
>CAZMUW010000141.1:0-4814 GCA_964569645.1 uncultured Desulfobacteraceae bacterium
ATTCATAATCAGTGAAAACAGTTGTATATCCACATCCCGTCGCACCAGGGCAGGCCCTGACCCAGACCCCTGGCCCAGACCTGGCATGGCAAGGGCAAGATGTGGTAATGCAAAGTGAGGCATTCATAATCAGTGAAAACAGTTGTATATCCACATCCCGTCGCGCCAGGGCAGGCTGGTTTGCACAAACTACGGCTTAATTTACGCGTGTCGCGCCAGGGCGGGCTTTAGACACTTAATATTGAAGAAGCCATGCTAACAGAGATCATAATAATAGGTAATGAGCTGGTCTCGGGGAAGACAAGAGACCTTAATGGCTGGTATGCATCAGGTTGTCTTTTATCCTGTGGCCTTGAAGTAACTGGAATTACAACCGTGGGTGACAACTACGATACCCTTTCTTCTGTGTTGAGGGCGGCTGTAAAAAGATCTCATTCTATCATTGTTACCGGTGGATTAGGTCCCACTGAAGATGATCTAACAACCAGGATAGTATCCAGGGCATTTGACAGGCCCCTTTACCTTGATCAGTCCGTTCTCGATCATTTAAAAGATACTACGAATAAATTAGGCCTAAGCTGGTCTCCTTCTTTAGAAAACCTGGCCTGGCTTCCCAGAGGGGCGAAGATCTTAGATCCTAAAGGAGAGATGTGCGGTTTTTCATTATCTGAAGGGGACAGTATGCTCTATTTCCTGCCAGGTGTGCCTGAGCAGACGAGGGAGTCGATGAATAGGTTTGTTATTCCGGATATTCTTCAAAGGTACAGGCCAGCCAATATCCCGCGGCATAGGTTACTTAAGGTCTATGGATTGAGTGAATCCTATATTGCAGATGTCTTCAAAGGCCTCAGTGATGATCTTCAAAGGGTAGTGTTTGGCTTTTATCCCTCCTTCCCTGAAAACCATATTACTATTACGGTGCAGGGCAAAAAGGATGCAGAGAATGAAAGGGAATTAAACAGGACGGAGGAGAAGATCAGGAATCTTTTAGGGCCTTATATCTTTGCATCTGATGATAAAACCATGGAGGCTATAGTTGGAGAGTTGTTAAAGGAACGGAAGATGATGTTATCTGTAGCTGAATCATGTACGGGTGGCCTCATTGGCCATAGGCTTACATCTATAGCAGGGAGCTCTCTTTATTTTGAAAGGGGGGTAATTGTTTACAGTAACAGATCCAAGGTCGAGATGCTCGGTGTAAGACAACAAACCATAGATTCATATGGGGCTGTCAGTGATCAAACGGTGAGGGAGATGGCAGAAGGGATCAAGAAGATTGCGAAAACGGACATGGGACTTGCTGTAACAGGGATTGCCGGACCTTCAGGAGGAACAGAGGATAAACTAGTTGGTACTGTCTTTATTGGCCTATCTGTGGACGGCAAAATACTCTCTGGCCAATACCGTTTTTTAGGAGAGAGGGATAAGGTTAAGCTTACTACATCTGAAATGGCCTTTGACTGGGTCAGGAGATATCTAAATGGGTATCCGTTCATTCCTGGCATTTGAACTTCCCCCTGAGATTAAGGAACAGATTGGGGCAGTTTCCAGGGAATTACAAAAATCAACCCTGCCTGTGAGGTGGGTCAAGGCAGGGAATATTCATCTCACTATAATCTTCTTTGGCTCTGTTAATGAAGATACAATAGATGATATAAAAGAAAAGGTACATTTGGTGGTTAAAAGGTTTTCCACTATAAAGGCCAGACTCAATGGTGTTGGGGTATTCCCTCATTGGAGGAGGCCAAGGGTCATCTGGGTTGGCCTTAATGGAGAAATAAAGAAATTGTCAAATCTCCGGGACGAATTGCAGACTGAACTAAAGGTGTTAGGTTTTAGGGAAGAAAAAAGGCCATTTAACCCACACCTAACAATTGGCCGGTTTAAAGGTATAGTAGATCGGGATGAGGAGATGAAATTGATCCTTGATAGATATCACGGCCTTATTAGTGATCTGCACTATCTGAATGAACTTGTTCTTTTTAAAAGCGACCTCAAACCAGATGGTCCGGTGTACACAAAAATGGCTGCCTGGCCATTGAGAATGGAGAACGGCCTGGGAAAAAGTAAGAACCGTAAAAATATGCTGCGAGCTCAATAAGTTGTAGAAATGCCAATCTATTAATCAGGCTTTGGTAAAAGGGGGGATTATTATGGCAATGGAATCAGAAAAAGGAAAGTCTGTTGATCTGGCTATATCCCAGATCGAAAAGCATTTTGGAAGGGGCTCTATAATGAGGATGGGGCAAGATGGGGCAGTATTAGATATCCCTGTCATCTCCACAGGCTCGCTTGCCCTGGATGCAGCCCTTGGTCTGGGCGGTGTGCCAAGGGGGAGAGTGATAGAGATCTTCGGTCCAGAGGCCTCGGGAAAAACCACCCTGGCCCTCCACATTATTGCAGAGGCCCAGGGAAAAGATGGGATTGCTGCCTTTATAGATGCCGAACATGCCCTTGATCTGGCCTATGCCAGGAGACTCGGAGTAAATGTTGATGACCTTCTTGTCTCCCAACCGGACAATGGTGAGCAGGCACTGGATATAGCTGAAATCCTGGTGAGAAGCGGGGCCATAGATGCCTTGGTTATCGACTCTGTTGCAGCCCTTGTTCCAAGGGCAGAGCTGGAAGGGGAAATGGGAGACCAGCAGGTTGGGTTGCAGGCAAGATTGATGTCCAAGGCCCTCAGAAAATTGGCAGCGTCTATTAATAAATCAATGACATGCGTTATCTTTATAAATCAGATCAGGATGAAGATCGGGGTGTTCTTTGGCAGCCCAGAGACTACCAGTGGTGGAAATGCGCTCAAGTTTTATGCCACCCAACGCCTTGACATCCGAAGGATAGCCTCGATACAAGAGGGAGACAAAGCAATAGGCAGTAGAACCAGGGTTAAGGTAGTAAAGAATAAGATTGCTCCTCCTTTCAGGATGGCAGAGTTTGATATTATCTATGGTACCGGGATATCGAAGGAGGGAGATATATTAGACCTGGGCGTGGAATTAGATATAGTAGAGAAGAGCGGCTCCTGGTACTCATTTAATGAAGAAAGGATTGGCCAGGGAAGGGAGAATGTTCGAAGATTTCTGGCCGAGCATCCGGATATAGTGAACGATATCTCTGGCAGGGTGAAGGAAAAGCTTGGCTTGGGTGAAAAAGGAGGTCCTTCTAAAGGGGAAGCTAACTAAGTGCAGTTTTTGGGTTTGTTGAGTTTGTCGGGTTTTTTGGGTTCATAGGGTACACAATAAACAGTGTAAACACAACAAACACCACAAACAGTAGATAGGCCTATGGATAGCAGAAAAATCAGAGAAAAATTTCTACAGTACTTTAGAGATCATGGTCATGAGATAGTAAGAAGCTCATCTCTGGTTCCCAGGGATGACCCTACCCTCCTTTTCACAAATGCCGGCATGGTCCAGTTTAAGAATCTATACCTCGGCCTTGAAAAAAGCTCATATACAAGGGCGGCTAGCTCCCAGAAATGTGTAAGGGCCGGAGGAAAACACAATGATCTCGATCAGGTAGGCTACACCAACAGGCACCATACCTTCTTTGAGATGCTTGGTAACTTCTCATTTGGTGACTATTTCAAGGAAGGGGCCATTGATATGGCATGGGAGCTCATGACCGAAGGATATGGCTTACCGGAAGAGAAGCTTTGGGTATCAATCTATAAGGATGATGATGAGGCATACAAGATCTGGAGCGAAAAAATAGGTCTACCTCATGAGAGGATCATTAGATTTGGGGAAGAGGACAATTTCTGGTCCATGGGAGAGACAGGCCCATGCGGACCGTGCTCGGAGATCTATATCGATCAAGGTGCTGAGGTAGGCTGTGGTAAGCCCACCTGTTCAGTAGGTTGTGACTGCGACAGGTACTTAGAGTTGTGGAACCTGGTCTTCACACAGTACAATAGAGAGCTCAATGGCGAGCTTACCCCCCTTCCCAAGCCAAATATAGATACCGGTATGGGTCTGGAGAGATTGGCTGCGGTTCTTCAGGGGGTCTATTCAAACTACGATTCAGACCTATTCTCTGGCATTATAGAACTTATGGAGGAGTTTGCAGGATCAAGATATGGCCTGGATAAGAAGAGTGATATCTCCTTCAGGGTTATTGCAGATCACAGTCGGGCTGTCGCATTCCTGATAGCTGACGGTATTATGCCTTCAAACGAGGGCAGGGGTTATGTGCTCAGGCGGATAATCAGACGGGCTATCCGACACGGCCAGGTTCTTGGCCAAAAGGAGCTATTTCTTCATCGTTTAACAGATAAGGTTGTTGATGTAATGGGCCCTGACTACCCGGAGTTAGTACGCTCCAAAAGATTTATAGATGAAGTGGTGATCAATGAGGAGAAAAGGTTTGCCGACACACTCTTCCATGGCCTCTCCCTTTTAAGGGAAGGGATGGATGGATTGCGCTCAAAGAGGCAATCTACTATTCCTGGTGGACTAGTTTTCAGGCTCTATGACACCTTTGGTTTCCCCCCGGACCTTGTAGCGGATATAGCCCGGGATGAGGGTTTCAGGGTAGACATTGAGGGTTTTGATCAGGCCATGGCAGAGCAGAGGGCCGCTTCTCAGAGAAGCTGGAAGGGGAGTGGAGAGGAAGAGATACCCGAGATCTATAGAAGGCTTGACTCCGGAGGGCTGGAGTGTCAGTTCGTAGGCTATGAAACGTTAAAGGCAAAAGGTAGGGTTATCTCTATCCTAAAGGACGGAAAAGAGGTTGATTCGGCAAGCAGAGAGGAACAGGTAGAGATTATCCTCGATCATAGCCCATTTTATGGGGAGTCCGGAGGTCAGGTT
>CAZMUW010000142.1:0-4806 GCA_964569645.1 uncultured Desulfobacteraceae bacterium
CGCCCCGGAGGGAGAGACTTTCAGGGAGTGTCCGCCCTAAATGAAGATCCTGGCCGGAGCATTCTTCTCTGGGATTACATGATCATCCTGAATCGTTCAGGCTGGGAAATAACCCATATCATTGATTGTTCCATGTCCACACAGCGATTTGAGGCAAACATCGTAACCCAGATGCAAAAGAACCGAACCCTGGGGATCGTTCGACGCTCCCTGATCATAGCAAGAAAGAAGTGATCTTTAAATTTGGGTTCCGGAATTTCTAAAAGTCATTTGATTTATCCTCCAAAGCCTGATAATGCTATGATAATGTGAGGTGGATATTACATCGCGTGGCTGATAGAAAAGACTATAATAGCATTTATCCTGTGCAAATTTATAATTTTATGGAAGTCCGTAACTTCTTGGTGTGTTGTTTATTTATCACATTGGATAGCATTTCTATTATTCGGTATAGTTCTCTCTCCTATTCTTTATATTTCAAGTCTACTACCTAAAAGATCTGTTATTTTAAAACATCAATACCGAATAATTTAACGTCTCGGAAATTCTACAACTTATTGAAATTATAGGAATTTTTTGGGGTTTGAGTCCTTGCCTTGCACTTGGAATAATGGAATGGTGGAATATTGGAATGTTGGTTTTAAAAGAAGTTTTTCATTTATTAATTCCCCTGTCAAGAGGAGTTTTGCCAATAAACAATTGTCCCGTTTTTCCTCCTTCACCTTGTGATCTTGTCCTCCTTCACCCATTATTCCATCATTCCAATATTCCAATTGTGAGCGAAGCGAACTAAGTTCCAGTCTAAAATATTTGAGGGTATAGAAAAGCATTAATCTCTTTAAGTTATATAATGAAATTAACCTTTTTAAGGGAGTGGCTATGGATTTGCTTAAGGCCATTATGGCGAGAAGGAGTATAAGGAAGTTCAGACCAGATGAGGTTTCTAATAAAATCATAAAGGAGATATTAGAAGATGCCCTCTGGTCACCTTCTTGGGGCAATACCCAACCCTGGGAGTTATATATCCTTACAGGTAAAATACTGAAAAAACTCAAAGACCTAAACAGAGAGCTATTTCTCAATGGGGAAGAACAAAAGCCCGACCTTCCTATGCCGGAGGCGTTTCCTGAAATATTAAAGAAAAGGTATGTTGATCTGGGAAAAAGGGTGCTGACGTCTCTTTCTATCGCCAGGGAGGACAAAGAGGGCCGTAATAAATACTATGCAGATATGTATTATCTTTTTAATGCGCCTGCGCTGATAATCTTTTGCCTGGATTCCAGCCTTACTATAGAATATGCAATGCTCGATCTGGGCATAATAATGCAGTCAATATGCCTCCTTTCATATGAAAGGGGTCTTGGAACATGCATACTCGCTGAATCAGTCAGATATGCGCACATCTTACATGAATTAATTCATATTCCACAAGATAAAAAAATAGCTATGGGTGTTGCCCTGGGATATCCAGACTGGGATTATCCGGTGAATCAATTTGAAAGAAGCAGGGGGAAACTGGAAGAATTTGTCACCTGGGCGAGCTAAGATTTAGTGAATTTCATGGTAAATGTCCATAGTAAGATAGTTGGGCCGGAAGAAACCAAAGGATCTAATAAGCAAAACCGAAGGCAGGGAAATTTTATTTCAAGATATTGAAAAGTCATAAGTTTGTTATCGATCAAGGAGGGTTCTTCATGGTTCTCTACACGATAGTTTAGCAGCCATGTACCGGATGTCGGTGAGGCTGTTGAGTTGGCGAAGAATTTAATGGGAAACAGGGCCTAATAGTTATTGGCCAGAGGTGGAATATGTGATATTGGTTACTGCATAATGATATTCTGGAGGAGGAACTCATGCTGATTATTGGTGAAAGAATTAACTCATCGCGCAAGCAGATTGCCCAGGCTATATCAACACATAACGCGGGTTTCATTCAGAGTGAGGCGAAGGCCCAGATCAAGGCAGAGGCCAACTACATTGACCTCAATGCGGGAAGCTTTATCGGAGAGGAAGCAAAGCATCTCATGTGGTTAATTGAGGTGGTTCAGGAGGTTACCGATCGCCCCCTCTGTATTGATAGCCCAGATCCGGGAGTTATCGAATCCGTGCTTCCAAAGGTGAAAACTGCGCCCATGATCAACTCCATCACCCTGGAACCCCATCGTTTGGAAAGCATCCTTCCACTGGTGGTCGAATATAAATCCAAGGTCATAGCGCTCTGCCAGGCAGAGGATTCCATGGCCGAGACCATGGAAGACAAGGTAGAGATGGCGAGCAAATTAGTTGAAAAAGTCACTGCCTCAGGTGTGCCCCTTGATGATCTCTATATAGATCCGCTCGTATACCCTCTTGCTACTAATACCGAATCCGCCATAGCCACACTGGATGCGATTGAGCAAATCATGAAACGGTTCCCTGGTGTTCACACCACCTGCGGCCTGACAAATATCTCCTACGGGCTTCCAAATAGAAGGCTTGTCAATTGCACCTTTCTTGTGGCAGCAGTGGGCCGTGGACTTGATTCCGCCATAATTGATCCCACCGATAAAGCGCTTTATGGATCGCTCAAGGCCGCACTCATGGTTATGGGCAAAGACGATTTCTGCATGGAATATATCAGGCCCTTCAGGGAAGGGCGCCTGTAATAAAATGGGTGAGGCATGACGCTCTATTCAGGGGATATAGTCAGCACGGGAACACCTGAGGGGATTGCATCAATGAGGCCGGGGGATGTGGTTGAGGTGGAAGTAGAGGGTGTCGGAATGCTGCGAAATACCGTGAGATCCCGGGATACAGTATGATCTTAGGGTGCTCATTAAGTGGTGTAGTCCCTTGACAGGATGGCAAAGCAGGTGCGAGGAAGAAACTGAAAAAGAAAAAGACATTTTCATAAGAAAAAGACTTGACAATGCAATAATTACGGGGTTATAGGAATTTACGATCTGTCAAAGGAAGATTTTTTTAAGGAGTTAGTATGTTGGAAATCAGGCTTCATGGAAGAGGGGGGCAGGGTGCAGTAACCTCTGCAGAGCTTTTGGCCCTGGCCGCAATCAATGAGGGGCAATATGGTCAGGCCTTTCCCAGCTTTGGGCCGGAAAGAAGGGGGGCCCCTGTCATTGCATTTTGTAGGATAGATGATAAACAGATAAAGTTACGTACAAGTATCACTGAACCGGATCTTGTTCTGGTACTTGATCCTTCCATATTACGGATCGCGAATGTTACAGCAGGCCTAAAGGAAGATGGGATTCTGATCGCCAACACCAGGCACAAGGCCGATGCCATACGAAAGGAATTAGATCTGAAATGCAGGCTTGCGGTAGTAGATGCAAACAGGATTGCCATGGAGGAACTTGGGCTTCCTATAACCAATACTACAATGCTTGGTGCCTTATTGAAGGCTAAAGCTATCGTTAATCCAGATTCCCTGATGGAACCTATAAGGGACAGATTCGGCCGGATAGCAGAGAAGAATATCAAGGCATTTAACAGGGCCTTTGAAGAGACAGAGTTGGGATTTTGAATAGAGGAGAATGAAATTGGCCAAGACAAAGGTAGATTTAAGCTGGCAGGAACTGGAGATTGGAGCCATTGTTATCAATCCGGGCAATGCCGCTGAATACAAAACCGGGGATTGGCGGTCCATAAGACCAGTGTGGGATACAAAGAGATGTGTAAAATGCGGGGCTTGTTATATATTCTGTCCTGACGCATCTATCTGTGAAACCGAGGAAGGCTACTTTGAGGCAGACCTTTACCACTGCAAGGGATGTGGAATCTGTGCCCATGAATGTCCCACCCAGGCCATAACAATGGTTGAGGAGGAAGAGTAATGGGAAAAAGAATCGGACTGGAAGTTTCCTTATCTGCCGCAGAAGCGGTAAAAATGGCAAACGTGGATTGCGTTGGCGCCTATCCCATCACGCCCCAGACACATATTGTTGAACATCTCTCAGAGTTGGTTAATGACGGGGAGCTGGATGCTGAATTCATACCAGTTGAGTCCGAACACTCTGCCATTAGTGTGTGTGCAGGTGTCGCAGCAGTGGGGGCAAGGGCATTTACCTGCACCAGCTCCCAGGGACTCGCATTGATGAACGAAATCGTCCATATTGTGGCCTCCATGCGCCTTCCCATGGTGATGATTCTGGCAAACAGGTCTATGTCGGGCCCCATAAGCATCTGGAACGATCATACCGATGTCATGTCTATCCGGGATTGCGGCTGGGTTCAGGTGTTTGCCAATAACGGACAGGAGGTATTTGATCACGTCCTTTTTGGATACAGGGTAGCAGAAAGTGAGAAGGTCATGCTGCCCGTTATGATTCACATTGACGGTTTCATATTAACCCATGTCATTGAGCCGGTGGAATTCTGGGAAGAAGAACAGGTAGAAAGGTATCTACCCGTGTTTAAGCCTATCCATCCCCTGCATCCTGACAGGCCCGTCACCATGGGTGCCCTTGGAATGCCCTACATCTTTTCGGAGGCCAAGGTGGCCCAGGATGAGGCCCTGATACAGTCAAAGGGTGAGATTATCTCTGCATGGAAAGAGCTCGGAGATATTGTGGGAAGGTATTATAAACCGATCGAAACATACAGAAGTGAGGACGCAGAGACCTTATTCATCACCCAGGGGAGCTTTGGTGAAACTGTTTCCCTGGTTGTTGATTCCCTGAGAGATGAAGGGGAGCCGGTTGGGCTGCTCATGGATAGACTATGGAGGCCATTCCCTTTTCAGGAATTTCGCCAGGCTGTCGGGAATGCAAAGAACCTGATTGTTATTGATAGGGCCATATCTTACGG
>CAZMUW010000143.1:0-4758 GCA_964569645.1 uncultured Desulfobacteraceae bacterium
CACTTTTACCCGCCAGACTTACGGCGGGTTAAACTTTAGGCACTTAACTTGATAGATTTAGAAACCATATTGATAGCCCTTTGTCAATCAAAAATGTTTTCCTCAAAATCCTTCCCCTTTTCGTAATAGTTCAGCCACAAAGTCACGAAGACACTAAGTTATAATATTATTCATCTAATGGCATTTTTAATAAACAGTATATGCTGCATCTACAGTTTTTCAGCTATTGATTCTTCTCTTTTTGATAAAGTTTATAATTCATATCCCTTCTTTGTGCCTTAGTGCCTTGGTGGCTGAACTGTTACCCCTTTTTTATAGCCAGCCTCAAAGACCTTAAGATTTATATCTTTGAGCTGTTTTGGACTAATTTTATCAATGGTCATCTTTATTCCCTCATAGCTAATCGGCCCCTCAGCAAAGGCCGAAAAGTAACCTAACAGGGCCAGATTGGAAGACCTTGGGGCGCCCAGTTTCAGGGCTATTGTTCCAGCGGGAATTGAGCGGTATATTATACCTTTTTTATCCAGATAATCTTTAATCTCTTCCCTTGGAAAATGATCAGGCCCAGCATTGACATACATCTTTCCTCCTCTGGCCAGAAAGGGAAGATTCCGATATCCCTCATTCTCCTCCAAGGACAGCAGGAAGTGGGCCGTACCGTTTCGCACCAGGGAACTTTCTACCTCCCCCAGTCTGAGGTGGGAAATTACTGATCCACCCCGCTGGGCCATGCCGTGTGTCTCTGCTCCTATAACATTGAAGCCTTTATCCAGGGCGGCCTGTGCCAGTACTCTGGTCATAAACAGGATTCCCTGTCCGCCCAATCCGCTTAAAATGATATTCACAGTTTTCATAGTTTCTCGTTGTTGGTATTTGTTGGGCTCCTTGTGTTTATTGAGCTCGTAGGAATTTAACATTCACCCTGTTAAATTCCCGCTTTGCGGGACCCCTGCGGGGGATTTAACAGGGCAGGCAAACCCAAAAAACTCAGGAAACTCGACAAACTCAAGTCTCCACAATAGCTTCCTTTGGACAGATCTGAATGCATACGCCGCAGTCTACGCATATTTCCAGGTTAATATTGACTCTCCCCAACTCTTGGTCATGATAGAGGGCAGGGCATTCAAAACGATCAAGGCAAAAGTTGCATTCTGTGCAATCGTCCGTTATAGCTGCCTTTTTCTTTTGTGGGATGGCCACATCCGGGTAAGCGATAACACAGGGGTGACGGGCTATGATTACAGCGATTCCCCCTTCGGGTTTATTAACATAGTCAGCCGCCTTCTTGATCACGCTGGTCATCTTTTTGATATCATAGGGATCAACTGCCTCGATGAAATCGACTCCACAGCCGGCTACAGCCCTTTCCAGAGAAATGGAGTTTCCATCGCTGCCATCCGCCCGTATTCCCAGGGCGGGCGTCGGCTGCATACCGGTCATGGCCGTTATTTGGTTATCAAGTATCACCAGGATGAATCGTGCACCGTTATAGACCGCGTTCAATAAACCGACTGTGCCCGAGTGAAAGAAGGTAGAGTCACCGATGGTGGCTACAATAGGCTGCCTTACCCTGTCCTGGGCAAAGGCATGATAAAGGCCGGATGCCATAGTTATTGCGGCGCCCATATCCAGGCAGGTATCAACTGCTCCCATATTAAGGCCCAAAGTATAACAGCCAATGTCAGAGGTAAATATGGCCTTTGGCCTGGCCTTCCTTATGGCAAAAAAGGCTGCTCTATGGGGGCATCCGGGACAGAGAGTGGGGCGCCGCACTGGCAGTTTGAGACTTTCCACCAGTTCCTTTGCCTCATGATCTCCGTCCTCGATAAACTGCTTCAAATTTAACTCATCTAAGGTCTTGTTTACCAGCCTATATAACACCTGGGGTATAAGTTCTCCCTCAGAGGGTATATGCCCTGAAAGGCGCCCTAAGACCTTATCTTTGTTTCGGAGTAGATATTCAATCACTGTGTCTGTCTCCTCGATAACAAGCACCTTGTCGCAAGCTGACATGAACTCAGCGGCCAGACCTTCAGGAAAGGGATAAGGTGTGCCTATCTTGAGCACTGGGATATCGGTACGCCTTTCCTCTGATAAGATATCTCGAATGACAGAATAAGGTACACCTCCGGCGATGATACCGAGAGGATATCTCTTTCCCGCCTCAAGATTGTGAAAGTTGAAATCGGAGAGTTCCTCAAACCGCTTCCCAATCTCTTTTAATTTTCTGTTTAGCTCTCCATGGAGTATGAGACGGAAACGGGGAGTGGCTGCCCACCTTTGGGGGTCCTTTTCAAAGGAGGCCTTCTGATTATTCTTCTTGATTGAGCTGAATGAGATATTTTGTCGTGCATGGCATACTCTAATAGCCGGCCTCAGGATAACCGGAATCCTGAATTCCTCTGATATATCCATGGCGAGCCCGGCCATCTTCCTTGCCTCCTGGGGATTGGAGGGGTCCAGAACAGGGACCTTTGCAAGCCGGGCCATAAGGCGAGTGTCTTGTTCTGTCTGGGAGGAATGGAGGCCAGGGTCATCGCAAGAGATAATAACAAGCCCCCCTACAGTACCAATATAAGCTGCACTCATCAGGGAGTCCGCCGCTACATTAAGCCCCACTTGCTTCATGCAGCAGGCAGCCCTCTTCCCTGTAATGGAGGCAGCAAAGGCCGTGTCCAGGGCTACTTTTTCATTGGTTGACCATTCCACATAGGTATCGAGTCCTTCTGATTTTACGAAGCGAACAACTTCAGGCAGGATCTCTGAGCTGGGCGTGCCGGGATATGATGTGACAACCTGGCAACCGGACTCAACCAAGCCCAAAGCTATGGCCCCGTTTCCAAGCAAGACCTCTTGCCTATTCATTTTCCTTTTTCACCTTGCTTGCTTTTTCGATCAGATCCACCAGGCTCTCAATCTTCGGCCTTGGGGGGACAAATATTCTCTCCTGCTCTTCCCTGGAGTAATGGTCTTCCAGAAACTTATTGATATCCATCTGCATCTGCCAACAACCGACTATCCATCTACAGGGAAGCATGTTATTCTCGAAACGGCAGAACCTAAAATTGACCTCGCCACCTACCCTGGGGCAGCGAATCGTTTTCTCATCGTGCTGTTCGATCAATCTTTTTACCTTCCTTGGTAAAAGGGGGCGCACTCACAGGACTGACGGGATGGGGCCTGCGAGTGCACGGCTAAAGAAGTAGGCGACCTGGGTAGGCCTTCCAGGATGTCGAGGCCCTTTGAGCCGAGAATGCCACAGGGGTTTAGACCTCGGGCAGTTCAGCCTGCGCCTTCTTTACCTCTTCCTCAGGATAGGCATAATCTACGAGTTTACCCGACAGGTAGGAATCGTAGGCGGCAAGGTCGAAGTGCCCATGCCCGCTGTGAGCTATCAGGATTGTTCTTGCCTCCCCGGATTCCTTACACTTGAGGGCTTCATCAATGGCTACCTTAAGGTCGTGGCACGGCTCAGGACCGGTGACAATGCCCTCAGTACGGGCAAACTTTACCCCGGCCTCAAAGACGGCAGTTTGGTGCGCTGCTTGCGCCTCAACCAGGCCTAATTTATGGAGGTGGGATATGATTGGTGCCATCCCATGATAGCGCAGGCCTCCAGCATGAATTGGAGGCGGGATAAAGCCATGGCCCAGGGTATACATCTTGATTATGGGCGCCATCCCGACTGCATCACCAAAGTCATAGGCATATAGTCCCCTGGTCATGGTAGGACAGCTTTCAGGCTCAACGCAGATGATGCGCAGGTCTGGCTTTTCCCCGCTGATCTTATCCCTGATCCAGGGCAGGAATTGCCCGGCGAAGTTTGAGCCACCGCCAATGCAACCTACAATTATATCCGGATAGGCATCTGCCATCTCCATCTGTTTCCTGGTCTCTTCCCCAATAATGGTCTGATGAAGCAGGACATGGTTGAGGCAACTGCCTATAGAGTAATGAGTGTCATCACGAGTTACGGCATCCTCTACTGCCTCACTGATAGCCAGTCCCAGGCTGCCCGGGCAATCAGGCCATTTTTCCAGCATGTCTCGCCCTGCCTTGGTATCTTTGCTGGGGCTGGGGACACAATTAGCTCCCCAGGTCTCCATCAAGATGCGCCGGTAGGGTTTTTGGTCATAGCTGATCCTGACCATATATACCTTTAATTCAACACCGAATAACACGCAGCCCATAGCCAGAGCACTCCCCCACTGCCCAGCCCCAGTCTCGGTAGTCATGCGCTTGATGCCTTCTTTCTTATTGTAGTATGCCTGGGCTATAGCGGTATTGGGCTTGTGGCTCCCCGCCTGGCTTGTCCCTTCATATTTATAGAAGATCTTGGCCGGTGTATCCAGAGCCTTCTCCAGTCGATATGCCCGATGCAACGCCGTTGGTCTCCAGGTGCGGTAGACATCCTGTACCTCCTCAGGGATTTCAATCCAGCGCTCGGTGCTTACCTCCTGCATAATAAGGTCCATAGGAAACAGGGGAGCCAGGTCGTCCGGGGTTAACGGCTTTTTCGTTCCTGGGTGCAAAGGCGGTGGCAGAGGCTCTGGCAAATCAGCCTGGATGTTATACCAACTAGTTGGCATATCCTTTTGTTCAAGAAAATACATTGCTCTCTCCATCTTGTCCTCCTCTCTATTTTTGGTTTATAGGTTGGTTTTTGGCTCCTCCTTGCCCCGGAGGGGACCACTACTGTGATATACAGACTTCGTTAAGTAGAAAATAGTTGAGTGGTTGAGTGGTAAAGAAATGACA
>CAZMUW010000144.1:0-4730 GCA_964569645.1 uncultured Desulfobacteraceae bacterium
TATGAATGCCTCACTTTCCATCACCGCATCTTGCCATGCCAAGTCTGGGCCAGGGACACAAAAAATTGACAATTGACAATTGAACTTGGTGACTTAGTGTCTTGGTGGCAAAAAAGGATTTTATTGACATAGATAAAAAAAAGCAATAGCATAGTAAATAATAATTTTTTAGGATTTTCAAATATGTTCGAGCTCTTAACTGAAAAACTAAGCAGGATCTTCAAGGAATTGAAGGGCCGAGGAATATTAAGCGAAAAGAATATACAGGAGGCCTTAAGGGAGATCCGGCTTGCCCTTCTTGAAGCGGATGTAAATTATAAGGTTGTCAAGAGCCTCCTTGAAGAAATAAAACAGCGGGCCCTTGGGCAGGAGGTATTGGAAAGCCTTACCCCTGGCCAGCAGGTAATTAAGATAGTAAATGAAGAGCTTATTAAGCTGATGGGAGAAGGAAGGAGGGATCTGAACCTTAACGGTAAAAAACCTCTTTCTTTATTGCTTGTTGGCCTCCAGGGTTCCGGGAAAACAACAACTGCTGGTAAATTGGCCAATTACCTGAGGAAGAAGGGATACAATCCCTACTTAGTTCCGGTGGATATCCAAAGGCCGGCTGCTATCGAGCAACTTTGGAAAATAGGAGAAGAGCTCAATATACCGGTTCATCCTTCAGATAACAGAGACAGACCTGAAGATATTTGTCTGAAGGCCTTGGATGAGGCATCGAGGATTGGATCAGATATTTTGATTATAGATACAGCTGGCAGGCTCCATATTGACGAACAGCTAATGGAAGAGCTTTCGAGAATTAAGTGTATAATCCATCCCGCAGAGGCCCTTCTTGTAGCCGATGCTATGACAGGGCAAGATGCAGTGAATTTGGCTGTAAGATTTAATCAGGTTCTTGATATCACAGGGGTCATTTTGTCAAAGATGGAAGGGGATGCAAGGGGTGGAGCAGCCCTTTCCATAATGGCTGTAACAAACAGACCGATCAAATTTGTGGGTACAGGGGAGAAGCTGGATGCCTTAGAGCCTTTTTATCCAGACAGGATGTCTTCCAGGATCCTGGGAATGGGGGATGTTCTATCCTTGATTGATAAGGCACAGGCTGAATTTGATCAAAAGGAGGCCATTAAACTTGCAAGAAAGATCAAGAAGGCTGAATTTGATCTGGAGGATTTTAAAAAGCAGCTTGCATATATTCAGAAGATGGGATCAGTGGAAGAGATTTTAGGGATGATACCAGGTATTGGACAGATGATAAAGTCAGGAAAGTTAAAGACCGATGAAAGGGAACTTATAAGGGTTGAGGCTATAATCAATTCTATGACACCGGAAGAGAGAAGAAATTATAGGATAATAAATGGCAGTAGGCGAAAAAGGATTGCTATAGGAAGCGGAACAAAGGTAGAGGATGTTAATCGACTTCTTAAAAATTTTATTCAGACAAGAAATATGCTTAAGAAATTTACACGAGGAAATGTAAGGGATCTATCTTTGATGGGGTCTTGACATTTGACACAAAATAAGAGATTGGTGCATTTAAATGTTTTGCATAAAATTATGAATCCTGAAATTTGCTATTGGTATTGTGTCAAATGTCAAGCCCTGACCTTTTTACAAAAAGGGTTTTACTTTCAAATTGTAGGATTGGCAACTTTAACAATAAACAGTTTGTTGCGTTAAAGTTCTATGAAGTCTACGACCTCAAAAAACACAAGAGACTCAATGAACACAACAAACACTAAATAAAGGGGGTGAAAGCTGTAGATATGCCGGTAAGAATAAGATTGACCAGGAGAGGTGCTAAAAAGAGACCTTTTTACCGTATTGTGGCAGCCGATTCAGAGGCACCAAGGGATGGCAGGTTTCTTGAGGTATTAGGATACTACAATCCACTGAAAGATCCAGCACAAGTCCATATTGATGAGGATAAGGTTACAAAGTGGATGCAGAGAGGAGCTAAGCTTTCTGAAACTGTCAGGTCTCTTTTACGGAAGAAGGAAGTTTCCAAGGTTTCTTCCCAAACAGGCTAAATCGTCTTTAATGAGAATTTGAGGTGAAGGAGAATGACCGAAATGAAAGAGCTGATTGAATACATTGCAAAGGTACTTGTTGATAAACCGGAGGAAGTAAGCGTAACTGAACTTGAGGGAAGACAGACCTCTGTGATTGAACTCAGGGTAGCCAAAGAAGATTTGGGCAAGGTGATCGGCAAACAAGGAAGAACCGCCAGGGCGATGAGAACTATACTTGGTGCGGCCTCGACCAAGATAAAAAAGAGATCTGTCCTGGAGATTTTAGAGTAGTTGAGTAAAACAGGGCTTAGAGATCTAATTCTGATAGGGCATGTTATCCGCCCCCACGGTTTAACCGGTCTTCTAAGGATAGTTTCTTATGCTCAATCAAAAGAAACATTTCTCCGGGCTGGTTCTGTATTTCTGAACACAGGCCAAAACGAATTATATGAAAGGAAGGTCATTTCCATAGGACCCCACCGATCATTCTATCTTTTAAGATTGTCGGGTCTGAATTCAATTGATCAGGCAGAGATTTTTAGGGGCGCCGGGATATTAATAAGAAAAGATTCTTTGGTAAAAAGAGATGAGGATGAGTTTTTCTGGCACGAACTTTTAGGATTGGATGTATATGTGATAACAGGTCAATATCTTGGGGTTCTAAAGGAAATTTTTCCTACGGGGAGCAATGACGTCTATGTAGTCGAAAATCAGGGGAAGGAGTTTTTGATCCCGGCAATTCATCAGGTTGTTAAGGAGATAAACATACCTCAAAAGAGAATGGTTATTTCACCTATCAGGGGTTTGTTAGATCTCTAATGAGATTTGATATTCTTTCAATATTTCCAGAGATGTTTGCCTCCCTGACCAATTATGGAATCATTGGGCGTGCAGTAGGGGGGGGACAGATAAAGATAAATTTAGTGAATATAAGAGATTTTGGTGAGGGACCTCATTTGATGACTGATGATAGGCCCTTTGGGGGTGGGGATGGTATGGTTATGAAACCGGAACCGATTTTCCGGGCCCTGGAATCGATTCCCGGGGTAAAAGGGAATAGAAAGGTTATCCTGCTAACACCTCAAGGTCAACTTTTTAATCAAGCAATAGCCCGGAGATTAAGTAAGCTCAAGCAGATTATTTTAGTGTGCGGGCGATACGAGGGTGTGGATGAAAGGGTAAGATCCAGGTATGTAGACATGGAAATATCTATCGGTGATTACATCTTGACCGGAGGTGAATTACCGGCAATGATCATCATAGAAGCTATTAGCCGATTGGTTCCAGGTATATTGGGTGGAGCAAGATCTAATCTTGAGGAATCCTTTGAGGATTATCTCCTGGAATATCCCCAATATACTAGACCGCGGGTCTTTCAAGGGGATGGAGTGCCATCTGTTTTATTATCGGGTGATCATGGCGGGATCAGTCTTTGGAGAAGAGCCCAATCTATAAAAAGGACGTTAGAGAGAAGGCCAGATCTGTTGGAGAATGTCCATCTCAGCGAGATGGATAGATCCATATTAGAAGAGTTAAAACAAAGACAAGGTAAGCCTTCAGCACCCGGTAATCAGGGATCAGACCCTGATTAAAAAAGGCAAATCATTGAAGGTTCACGATTATCCTGGATAACCCTGACATTATTCTAAGGCCTCAAATATCGACCATATAATACAAAGCCTACAGATATCCCCCTGAAGACGAACTGGGCCTGCCTGACATATGAGGGGCACAATTCAATTTAAGTGCCTAAAGTTTAAAGTGCCTAAAGTTAGAGGAGCAACAATGGCCGTCTTCACATGATTCGGGCTGGTTTTTACGCCTGGATTATCTTTTTTAACAGGCCCGCCCTGGCCTCCGGCTCGTAGAGCCTACGCCTCGGAGAGCGCGACGTAAGAAAATTTGTTTAGGTTTAGCTATTAATCAATAGATTCTGGATATCGATAGCCGCTTCTCTATTAACCAGGCCTGGGCCAGGGATTAACACGAGTGACAGGATTTTCTATATTTTTTCCTGAACATCCCTGGGCCAGGGAGTAATGGAATACTAAATCTATCATTCCAAGTGGATGGCACAAGGATAATCATGTCATCTTATATTGGGCTATTACATTATCCCGTCTATAACAGGGGGGGAGATATCATTGCTTCAGCAATAACCAACTTAGATCTCCATGATTTGTCAAGATTGGCAAAGACTTATGGAGCCAGGAGATTCTATGTTATCAATCCCCTCACAGACCAGCAAGATCTGGCCAAACGTATTTGTCGACATTGGGTAAGCGGTTATGGAGCCCAATATAATAAAGACAGGCAAGAGGCGATGTCTCTGATTTCAGTTGTTCCAACTCTTGAGGCATGTATGGCAGAGATTAAAGATAGTGAAGGTGAAATACCAATTTTAATGGCTACTGATGCAGGGAAAGATAAAGGACAAAGAGTTAGTTATAACCTGGCAAGGGAGATAGTTGCCTCCAACAGAACAGTAATGATCTTATTTGGTACAGGCTGGGGGATAGCTGAAGATCTCATTAGAAAGGCAGACTATCTTTTAGAGCCTATTTTTGGTATATCTGATTACAATCACCTTTCAGTTAGGACAGCCGCTGCAATAACCTTGGATCGTTTGTTTTCCCGGTTTGCAAACCCTTAAAGAGGTGGCTAAACGTCTCGGAAATTCTACAACTTATTGAAATTAGGTGGATTTTATGAGGC
>CAZMUW010000145.1:0-4720 GCA_964569645.1 uncultured Desulfobacteraceae bacterium
AAAACCAGGCCTCAAAAATTAGCTTTAATCTCAATAAGTTGTAGAATTTCCGAGATGTTATATTACTTTAATCCTTTGGAAGCTAATGTGACAAAAGGATTAGGAGGAAAGCATCTCCCTGGCATGTGCAAGGGTCTTTTCGGATATAACCCTACCACCAAGAAGCCTGGCAATCTCATTGATCCTGCTTTTCCTGTCTAATGAGGTAATAAGGGTCCGGGTTCTGCCTTTACTAACCCTCTTTTCAACCAGGAAATGTGTCTCCCCACAGGAGGCCAGCTGAGGAAGATGGGTAATACATAAGATCTGATGGTATGTGGCAAGTGACCTTAGTTTTTCACCAATGATATTAGCAGTAGATCCCCCGATACCGGCATCAATCTCGTCAAAGACAAGGGTTTCAACTAAACCAAATCGAGCTAATATAGTCTTTAGGGCAAGCATGATCCTGGACAGCTCTCCTCCTGAGGCAATCTTTGCCAGTGGTCTTAAATCTTCACCCACATTTGGTGATATCATGAACTCCAGGACATCCATTCCGTCTGGGGTAATAGTTGAATCAAGCATGTCTGCTGAAATAGTATCACCAACTGGTCTTGGGGAGCTAAATTTGATGCTAAATCTGGTTCCAGCCATACCCAATAGATTTAATTCCTCTTCCACCTTTTTCCTAAATGTATCCGCTATCTCATGCCTCTTTGAAGAGAGGCTGGTGGCCAGTCTCAATAAACCTTCCTTTTTCTCCTCCAGCTGAGCCTCAAACTTTTTCAGTTCCTCCCTCTTCTGGTTCAATTGATACTCCTTTTGAGAAAGCTCCTCCTTAAAAGATAGTATACTCTCAACAGAGGGACCATATTTCTTTTTAAATCGCCTGATGAGCTGCAATCTTTCCTCAACTTCCTCCAGCCTTTTTGGATCGAGCTTGAGCTTAGAGTAAAAATCCCTTAGCTCCAGGGCCAAATCCTCCAACTGAAGCTGGGCTGATTCCAATTGTTTCTTATAATGGTCCAGATTAGGGTCAATATTCACACCCTTATCCATGTCTTTCGCCATTAAGCTCAAGATAGATAAAACAGATTCCTCCTTCTCATAAAGTGCCTGATAGCTTTTAAAAACTATATCCATTAACCTCTCAGCATGCATAAGTCTGCTCTTTTCAGCCTCAAGACTGACGTCCTCTCCTGGAGCAAGTCTTGCTTCTTCAATCTCCTTTATCTGAAATTGAGTAAGCTCTCGCCTTTCCTCTTCCTCTTTTAAATGGCCCCTGAGTCTTTCCGCCTTTTCCTTAAGGGCGTAATAATCCCTGTAAAGCTCATTGAGCTTAATCCTCTCTTTCGTTAAGCCACCAAAATCATCCAGGATAAAGAGATGGTTATCAGGCCTTAGCAAAAGCTGGTGCTCGTTCTGCCCGGAGACACTTATCAGATTAGGCCCAAGCTTAGAAAGCATCTGGAGTGTAGCCAGAGAACCATTTATCCATACCCTGCTCTTACCTTCCTTAGATATAATCCTCTTTATCAATACCTCACCATTAAAAGGTATGTCCATGTTGTCCAAGGATTTGGAAAGAGGAGATTCCGCCGGCAGTTGAAAAAGGGCTTCAACTACTGCCCTGTCAGCACCGGTCCTGGTAAGATCTGGGGATGCTCGTCCCCCCAGGATGAGATTAACAGCATTTATAATAATTGATTTTCCTGCACCAGTCTCTCCGGAGAGTATATTTAGTCCTCCTGAAAAGCTGACCGACAAGGAGTCTATAATTGCAAAATCATTAATAGTAATTTGAGCCAGCATAAATCAGATCTGCTCCCAGGTCACCCTGATCACCTCTTGATAGGTTGTCTCCCCATCGAGCATCTTTTTAATGGCATTTTCCCTGAGGGTAACCATACCCTCCTTACAGGCATCCTGCCTGATCATATCAACACTACCTTCCTGGGCAATCAAATCCTTTATTGACTCTGTAATAGATAGAACCTCGAAAATGCCAATCCTTTCCAAATATCCTGTTCCCCTACATTTTATACAACCCCTACCCCTCTTTAGGTTGATCATCCCGGTCTTTTCTATCTCGATGCCCATAGTCATAAGATCATCGGTACTCATCTCAAAGGTCTCTATGCAGTAAGGGCAGATCTTGCGCAAAAGGCGCTGGGCCAAAACGCCGATTAAGGAGGAATGTATAAGAAATTGGGGAACACCTATGTCCACCAGCCTGGTAATAGCCAGGGAAGCATCGTTGGTATGTAGGGTAGAAAGCACCAGGTGCCCTGTCAAGGCTGCCTGAATAGCATTCTGTGCTGTCTCCGGATCCCTCATCTCCCCGATCATAATAATATCAGGGTCCTGCCTTAATATATTCCTCAAAATACTCGCAAATGTTATACCCACTGTCGACTGCACAGCTATCTGGTTGAAATCCTCATAAACCATCTCGATGGGATCTTCCACGGTGGTGATGTTATTCCCTTCATTGGATAGATATCTCAATGTAGAATACAGGGTAGTTGATTTTCCACTACCGGTAGGACCACATACCAGAACAAGGCCATGGGGAAGATTGATAAATTGTTGATAACGTACCAGGTCCATCGATGTCATACCGAGCTGGCCTATATCCTGGAAGAGGATATCCGGATCCAGTATCCTCAAAACAGTTTTTTCACCAAAGGCTGTAGGTATCGTTGAGATCCTGATCTCTGCCTCAATCCCTTTTCCCCTGCCAATCTTTATCCTGCCATCCTGTGGACGTCTCTTTTCCGCCACATCGAGGCCGGAAAGGGCCTTAATTCTGGAGATGAGAGCTCCGTGAACACTTTTTGGTAATTTGTAGATAGAATGCAAGATCCCATCGATCCGCAGTCTAACCAGGGTGATATTCCTCTTAGGCTCAATATGAATATCGCTGGCCCTTTGATCAAAGGCATAGTTAAAGAGGTGGTCAACGGCATTTACAATGTGCCTGTCATCTGATTGGAGGTCCCTGGCTTCCCGGAGCTTTACATACTGTTCCAGGTTACCGAGGTCAATTGCAGGGCCAGAAAACTGTTGCTCGGCTGCGGCAATTGATCTTTTGAAGCCATAAAATTCATTAATTAGCTTGATAATATCAGACTTGCTTGAAACTACTGGTTTGACCTTTAATTGACTAACCCTGCTTATATCCTCCATGACCTCAAGATTATAAGGATTTGGTGTGGCTACAGTAAGCCAATCATCTTGAATGGCTATAGGTAAAACGAGATGTTTCATGGCAAAGGATCTGGGAATGGTCGTTGTCACCAGCTTTAGATCAAGTTCGAGTGGATCTATCTTCTTATAATCTATTCTCCACTCCTCAGCCAGGACCTGGAAGATAGTTTCTTCATCGAGCTCCCTGGTTGGGTCATCTTTCCTGTCAAGCTTCAAAAAGGAGATAATATCAATGATAGTTATAGGATTGATTATTCTCGAAGAAGGGCCCCCTGATGCATCTCTGAGCATCTGCAGTTTCTCTAATCTTTGGCGGAGGGTATCTTTTTTCTTGAAAATATCCTCCGTTTGTTCTTTTGATATAAGACCCCTCTTTAGGAGGGTGCGACAAACATTTTTTGCGGATACGGGAGAAGTAGGGTCTTTTTTCATAACGCAAATAAGATTTAGTTACTCTTCATAAATATCATTTCCTGTTCTTACAATCAAAGCCTTTTTGACTATCTATTTCCCTTAGCAAATATACCCTGGGCCAAAACCAAATCCTCAACTGTATCTATACCCATAACCTCCCTCTCCTCATCAACAACCATAAGGCCAACCGTAATTCCATCATTATTCATCAACTCAACCAGATCGGTAATAAAATACTCCCCGACAACCATCATCCTCCCATCTCTTTCCTTCTCTACCCGATGAGGTCTCTGCTTTAATTTCTTCAGGTATTTAAGCAGGGTCGATCTCCTACCTGCATATATACCTGAGTTACAAACCTCAAAATGACTTTGCCTTTCTAATGGATATTCCCTCCAGTATCGCCACTCGGTGATCCTTTTAACCTTTCCATTTTCTATCTCTAAAATACCATATTGGGCTCTATCCATTGGTTTAAAGCCTAAGACAACCAGATCTTGATCTCCCAGTTGGGTGATAACGTTTCGATAAGTGGTCCCTTTCACAAACGGGATATCTCCCATAGTTATGATAAAATATTCTTGATCTGTTTGCTCCAAAAAACCCTGCGCCGCGATAAGGGCGCCCCCTGTTCCATTGAGGACAGATTGATCGCAGTAAAAAACACCAAGATCACGAGTTACCTTAATCACCTCATCTTTTCTGTGATGTATCACCAGGGCCTTTGGCCCTCCTGGAAGATTTCCAATAATTTCAAAAATTATAGGATATTCTCCTTCAAATGGATTTGATCCAGGTATTAACGGGAGGAGGGTCTTGTTACCGGAAAAACCCTTCATCCTGCTTCCATAGCCGGCAGCAAATATGATAGAGGCAGCCTTCGCTTCCTGCATCATCTCTCTCTTTAGGCATTTCCTTTAAAAAAGATTATCATTCTTTGTTACATCAATCTTTATCCAGATCCTATACAATTTCTCACCACCCTCTTCAAAGCATTTGTATCCCCTGTAGTCAACCTCTTCTACCATCACCTCCCCTAACTCTCTGCATTGGGCCAACCCGTTTTAAAAATACTCACCACCGCCAGAATAGACCTTTCCCACTCTGTCTACTT
>CAZMUW010000146.1:0-2282 GCA_964569645.1 uncultured Desulfobacteraceae bacterium
GCAATATGCATGCCACAAAAAGGCAATCCCTGATACAAGATCGAGACTTTATTTCAGCATTGATATATGGCCCAATTTTATGTATATTACCACGTTCGATAAAGATACTCTCCTGCTAGATTCATTGAAGTTAGGGGTAACCATGGAAATGTGGAACAGTCAGAAAGGCAATAACCTATTACCTGGTGATTGGTATCATGGAAGTTTTCTCTGGTATTGACGATATCCGCCGCCAGCGCTGGGCTGAGCCGCTGGTCACCTGGGGGTTCGTCCCCACTATGGGCTTCTTCCACGAAGGCCACCTCAGTCTGGTACGCCGGGCCCGCCAGGAAAATGACCGGGTAGGCGTGAGTATTTTTGTCAATCCGATCCAATTCAATCAACCAGGCGATCTGGCGACCTATCCCCACGACATTAACCGCGATCTATCATTGCTCAAAGAGGAAAGGGTGGATCTGGTCTGGACTCCAAGCCGAGAAATCGTTTATCCTCCTGGCTACGAAACCTTTGTTGATATAGAGAAGGTAACGCAGCGACTGGAAGGCGCCGCTCGCCCTGGCTTTTTTCGTGGCGTAGCCACGGTGGTGGCAAAACTTTTTAACGTTTTCCAACCACAGCGTACGTATTTTGGGCAGAAGGATGCGCAACAGGCAATAGTCATCAAACGAATGGTGAAAGACCTGAACTTTAATATAGAAGTAATTGTCTGCCCCACGGTGCGCGAGGCGGATGGGCTGGCCATGAGTTCCCGCAACACTAACCTTTCCCCCGCTGCTCGCCAGCAAGCTACCTGCCTTTACCGTGCCCTGCTTGCTGCCAAAAATCTATTTGAACAGGATGAACGTGATGCCGAGAAATTACGGGCCAAGATGGTAGCGGTGATTGAGTCCACGGATATGGCCCGCTTAGATTATGTGAGCGTAGCGCATCCCGATACCCTGGAAGAATTGACCGTGATTGAAGATCGCGCGTTGCTGTCCCTGGCCGTTTTCTTTGATACGGTCCGCTTGATTGATAATATGATACTGGAGAAGTGATGCTTTAACAGTGCCTGTTAGCACCCAGACCAATGAACCACGAAACCTGCGCAGAAATCAACCTGAACAATCTTGCTTATAATATACATGCCATTCAACAGAAAGTTCTACCCTCAAAGGTAATCCCTGTTGTAAAAGCCGATGCCTACGGTCACAGCGCCGTTGCGATTACAAAACGTCTTGTAAAAGAAGGTTTCAAGATTTTTGCCGTGGCACAGTTTCAGGAAGCCATGGAATTGCGAGAGAGCGGATTCAGTCAACCTATCCTGATTTTTGGGAGGCTGTTCCCCGGCGAAATCCCAGGAGCAATAAAGGCCGGTTTCCGAATTACCGTATCTGGGAAAGAGGATATCCGATGGATCGAGGAGGCCGGACAGGAGCTTCATGCATTTGTCCACGTGAATGTGGAGACAGGCATGGGAAGAATAGGCGTTCTTTTGGATCAAGAACCTGATTTCTTTGATTATCTTATCCAGTCCAGGCATTGCATCTGGGAAGGACTGTATACCCACTTTTCCACGTCGGATGAAAGGGACAAGACTTACGCGAATCTTCAACTATCCCAATTTCGGAAGATTCTATCCCGAATTCAAAAACTAGACAAAAGGCCTTCCATGATCCACATGGCTAATAGTGGCGCCATCCTGGATATACCGGAGAGCTATCTTGATGCTGTACGACCTGGAATCTTGATGTACGGCCATTATCCATCTTCAGAGACTTCCCACTCGATAAAACCCAGACAGGTGATGACTCTGAAGACCTTTGTAGCCCATTTAAGAGAAATGCCAGCAGGTTTTCCTATCAGTTATGGTAGACGATGGATTACAAAGAAAACAACGAGAATTGCTGTACTGCCATTAGGATACGCCGATGGCGTTAGCCGCGAATTAACCAATAGGGGAGAGGTCTTGATACGGGGAAGGCGCTATCCAATGGTAGGCACCGTAACCATGGATTACATCATGATAGATGTTGGCGATGATCCAATAAAACCCGGAGATGAGGCCATTGTATGGGGTGAATCACCACAGGGCACCATTCAAGCCCTTGAAGTAGCTGAAAATATAGGAACTATAGCATACGAGTTGACTTGTGGCGTATCCAAGCGAGTTAAGCGTGTATATGTTGGCGATTCGTGAGGAGTGGCATGTTGCGGGACGGAGCAAAACGGAGCTAGGTTCATGAGTGGGATAGCCATGGCAATTGTGCTCACGGCCGCTTTTCTGCACGCAGGCTGGAACT
>CAZMUW010000146.1:2382-4684 GCA_964569645.1 uncultured Desulfobacteraceae bacterium
GGGATAGCCATGGCAATTGTGCTCACGGCCGCTTTTCTGCACGCAGGCTGGAACTATCTGACCAAGAAAAGCCAGAGGAAGATAGTTTTCATCTGGTGGTTTCTGCTGATTGCAGTGATCCTTTATTTTCCCATGTTTTTCTATTTCTGGCCCAAGACAACCATCCCCCTGTTGGGCTGGAGCTGCGTGGTTGCCAGCGGTCTTCTGCACGGTCTCTATTTCTGGTTCCTGGGGGGAGCTTACGAGCGGGGAGATCTCTCACTGGTCTATCCCCTTTCCCGGGGATCTGGCCCCCTTTTTGTGCCTTTTCTGGCTGTGGGTTTAATCCATGAGCAACTCTTTCTCCTCGGGATCCTGGGCATAGCCCTGGTCATTTTCGGCATCTACGTAATTCACTTGCGGTCCTTTACCAGGCAGTCCTTTCTTGAGCCCTTGCTGGAATTTCGGGGTGGCGCCTCCCTGTGGGCACTGTGCACTGGCGGGACAATCGCAGCCTATTCTTTGGTAGACAAGGTGGGGGTCGGCATTGTCTATCCACCGGTGTACATCTATCTCATGCTCCTTCTCGCCTGGCTTTTCCTCTCTCCTTACGTGTTGGTAAAAGAACGAACGTGGTTGAAGGAAGAATGGCACATCAACAAAGGCACCATTCTGGTCCTTGGCTTTTTGGTCCTCTTTACCTACATGATGATCCTTTTTGCTCTCCGGATAAGCAAGGTGAGTCATGTGGTTGCAGTCCGAGAGGTGAGTATCGTTTTTTCTGCCTTTTATGGGATCGTTTGGCTTAAGGAAAAACACGGGAGGCAGAAATTTGTCGGAGCGGTCTTGATTGCATTGGGCGCGGTATTAATAGGTCTGAGTCGGTAACCGGGTGACATAAATGCCTTGTCTTGAGCGATTTGGTTCAAGACATTTTTGCATACCATAAGATCTGTCCATGGCGCAAAGGTTAAATAATAACTTTTTGTTATGGAATATATGAAAATTATTAGTTTGACTCATACTTTGAAACCTATTTATTGTTATATTCTATAATATTCTGTTGTGGTCTGAGGACCCTCATATCACTCCGCAATTGGAATGATGGCGGGATAGAAATTCCGAAACGTTTAATTAGGAGGTTATGATGGATATAGAGAATCTGCCTGACAACCCATATTTATTACTGACACCGGGGCCGCTATCTACGACAAAAAGTGTCAAAGCCGCAATGCTCAGGGACTGGTGTACGTGGGACAATGAGTACAAAGACCTTGTTCAGGATTTAAGGTTAAAACTCTTAGGGCTTGCAACAAAGAATGCAGATAAATACACAACTGTTTTGATGCAGGGAAGTGGAACCTTTTCTGTTGAGTCTATTATCGGTTCAATTATTCCTGAAAAGGGCAAGGTGCTTGTGCTTGCAAACGGGGCCTATGGGGACAGAATTGCCCTGATCGCGAAGGCCCTCAAGATAAACACCGTAGTCCATGATAGTGGAGAAATTGCGCCTCCTGATCCGGAAAAGCTGGAAGAGGCCCTTCGGCAGGATAAAGAGATCACTCACGTTGCATTAATCCACTGCGAAACAACCACAGGAATGCTCAATCCCATAGAAAAAATAGCCAAGATAGTAAAAAAACACGGGAAAGTCCTGTTTGTCGATACGATAAGCAGTTTCGGCGGAGTTCCTATGGATATATATGAACTGGATATAGATTTTTGCGTAGGCAGCTCAAACAAGTGCATTCAGGGCGTTCCCGGCTTCGGTTTTATATTTGCAAAGAGAGAAGAAATGATAAAATGCAAAGGCCAGGCACGTTCATTTTCTCTCGACCTCTACGACCAGTGGCAAATGATGCAAACCGATAAAGGCAAATGGCGTTATACTTCACCGACACATGTTGTAAGGGCATTCTATCAAGCAATGGCAGAGCTTGATGAGGAAGGGGGCATAGCCAAAAGGCATGAGCGTTACAGTGAAAATCACCGATTACTGGTTGGTGGCATGAGAAGACTCGGGTTCAAGACACTTCTGCCCGATGAATATCAGTCCCCTATCATTACAGCATTCTATAGTCCCGAAAGCGAAAAATATGACTTCCAAACGTTTTACGATAAGCTCAAGGAGAAAGGGTTTGTCATTTATCCGGGAAAGGTAACAAACGTTGACTCCTTCAGAATTGGCAATATAGGGCATGTTTTTCCTGATGACATGAACAGGCTTTTAAAAGCCATCCAAGAATCAATGTTCTGGAATTAATACAAACATCGTCAAATGGTTGAGTAGGAACTTAGTTCGCTTCGCTCACAATTGGAATGT
>CAZMUW010000147.1:0-4675 GCA_964569645.1 uncultured Desulfobacteraceae bacterium
CATATGAAGAGGGTAATAACAGCCTTCATTGCCATCCCTTTTCTAATTGGAATTATCTATTTTGCCCCTTCGTGGGTCTTTACCATTCTAATCCTGTTTGCAGCGTTAGTAAGTTTGAATGAATTTTATGCAATGATGAGACCTAAGGCAGCAGAAAAGATTGTCTTATTTAATTATCTCTTAACCGCCTTGCTTTTTTGCTCTCTCTTAAGTAAAGAAACCTTCTATATAGCAATATTTCCCCTTTTTGTTATTTTCCCTTTAGCCTTCTTTATATCCAGCTATTCGAAAGATCGCCCCAAAATAGGTGATATCGGCCAGATAATTATGGGGCCTTTTTATATCTGTCTGCCCCTGCTCTTTCTTGCGAAAATTTCAGGGCTTCCTCAGGGCCAAATGTGGGTCTTTTTTATCCTGGCTGTTATCTTTGCCGGCGACACTGGCTCCTTTTATCTGGGAAGGCTTTTGGGAAGGCATAAACTAATCCAGATAAGTCCTGGAAAAACCTGGGAAGGTACCTTAGGAGGTTTAATAGCAAACGGAGTTAGTGCTGGTATCTTCGGTTACTTAATCTTTCCCTCTTTATCTGTTATCTCTATTATGGTATTAGGTATAGTAATAGGGATCAGCGGACAGGTTGGCGACTTAGCAGAATCTATGCTAAAAAGAATGTCAAATATAAAGGATAGTGGTATAATTTTACCAGGACATGGAGGTATACTAGACAGAATAGACAGTCTGCTTTTTGCAATCCCTGTCCTATACATATATTTAAGCTACTAGTGTTTGTCGGGTTTGTTGTGTTTGTTGTGTTAAAACCCTATGAGCACAATAAACCCTATAAACCCAACAAACTCAATAGATAAGGGGCTATTTGTTTTGAAAGGTATATGCATTCTTGGCTCTACTGGCTATATAGGGATTAACTCGCTCAAGGTTATTAAGGGGAACCCAGAGAGATACCGGATTATAGCGCTTGGTGCCGGGAGGAACATAGATCTCCTTTTTAATCAGATAAAGGAATTTAAGCCACGGTTTGCAGCAGTTATTAATTCTGATCTTGCCAATGAGCTAAGAGGCAGGCTAAACAACACGACAAACACAGAGATTTTATACGGAACGGGAGGCTATATCGAGATAGCGACCCTTTCAGATGTAAATGTGGCTATAGCAGCAATGACCGGATCCTCTGGTCTACTTCCAACATTTTCAGCCATAACTGCTGGCAAGGATGTTGCCTTAGCCAATAAAGAGGCATTAGTAATAGCAGGATCTTTGCTGATGAGCGAATCAAAAAAGAGGGAGGTAAATATATTACCCATTGATAGTGAACACAGTGCAATACAGCAATCTATCCAGGGACACAGGAGAGAAGACCTGAAAAGGATCATCCTTACAGGATCTGGTGGACCATTCAAGGATTTCCCTATGGAAAGATTATCCAAGGTTACTCCCAAAGAGGCATTAAAACACCCAAAATGGAGGATGGGTCGGAAAATAAGTATAGATTCAGCAACTTTGATGAATAAGGGGATGGAGGCAATCGAGGCAAAATGGCTTTTTAACGTGGAAATGGATCAAATAGAGATCCTACTCCACCCACAAAGCATTATCCATTCCATGGTAGAGTATATGGATGGCTCTATTATTGCACAACTGGCTCCCCCAGACATGAGAATACCAATATCTTATGCACTCTCTTATCCCAGGCATCTTAAGGGTGAGCTGCCATCATTAGACCTTTTAGATATAGGAAAATTGAGTTTTGGAGAACCTGATAAAAAAAGCTTCAGATGTCTGGATTTAGCCCTTGCTGCAGGTAAAATAGGGGAAAGTATGCCAGCTGTGTTAAACGGAGCCAATGAAATAGCTGTTAACGCCTTTTTGGAAGGAAAGATAGGTTTTTTGGAGATCCCTCAAATTGTTGAAAAAACTATGGAGAAACACGAAATTGTTCCCATAAATAGCATCGATCAAGCTATCGAGGCAGATCAATGGGCTAAATCGAGGGCAGAAGAATTTCTGGAAAAGATGGTGGGTAACTAAACATCTTGAAATCTCTATATTCTATTGATATTAAATAGTTTTTTGAGGCTCTTAACTATTGCCTCACATATGGAGTATTGGAATGTTGTAAAAGAAAATCTCTTTTGACCCAATACTCCATCACTCCAATATTCCATTGCGGAGCTAAGTTCATAGTATAGGAAATCCCATTTTTAAACCAATAAAAACTGGCCCAAAGCATGTGATGGTCATTTTTGCTCCTTTAACTTTAGGCACTTAACTTGAAATTATGAGCACCCTTTTGTATTATATAATCCCATTCATCATTGTCCTTGGTGTCTTGATCTTTTTCCATGAATTCGGGCACTTTCTCATAGCCAAATTATTCAATGTTAAGGTCCTTAAATTTTCCCTTGGCTTTGGCCCTAAACTTATAGGAAAAAAAATAGGAGAAACCGAATATTTAGTATCAGCCTTTCCTCTTGGCGGTTACGTTAAGATGTTGGGTGAAGACGATGATCAAGAAATAATCCCACAAGAGGTCCATCGATCTTTTTATAAGCAGCCTGTAGTCAATAGGATCGCCATTGCGGCTGCTGGCCCTATCTTTAATTTCCTCCTGGCCTTTCTTCTTTTCTGTGGCATTTACATAATAGCAGGTTACCCTATCATGACTGCCGAGGTTGGCCAGGTACGACCCGACTCCCCTGCCGATAAAGCTGGAATATTAAAAGGTGATATTATCGAATATGTAGAGGGCAAAAAAATCGATAGATGGCGTGATATAAAAAAATTCGTAGAAAAGAGCCCTGACAGGGGACTAAAAATGGTAATCAGAAGGGGGGATAAAAAAATCTCAACAATTGTTTTTCCAGAAGAGGAGATTGTTAAAAACATCTTTGGCGAAGAGATTAAATCAGCATTAATAGGAATTGTGGCTAGTGGAAACATAAAGAAATTAACATTAGGCCCTTTTAAGGCAATCGAAGAGGGAGGGAAAAAGACCTGGGAAATGACAGCCTTAACAGTCTTGACAATTGTAAAGCTAATTCAAGGCGTTGTTCCCCTTAAAACACTTGGTGGGCCTATCATGATCGGACAGCTAACAGGGGAAATAGCGAGAGAAAATTTAAGTTACCTTTTACCCTTTATGGCTATTATAAGTATCAATTTGGCAATCTTAAATCTTCTTCCAATACCAGTACTGGATGGCGGTTTGATCTTTTTCTTTTTGATAGAGATTGTAATAAGGAAACCCATAAGCATTAAAAAAAGGGAGATAGCCCAGAAGATAGGTTTTTTTATTCTTATCTTATTAATGGCCTTCGTCTTTTACAATGATCTGTTAAGAATAATCACCAAATAAGTGAAGATTGACAATTGCAGATTGAAAATCTTCAATGGGAAAATAGTCGATTGAATACCCTTTCCATAAATACCTCAACCAAACAGTACAGCCTGGCAGTAATGAAGGATGAAATTCTTTTAGGTGAATATATCCTTCCTTCCGGGCCAGGTCATTTTAGCAATCTGATGCCGGCCATAGATGACCTACTCAGTAAGGTCGGCCTCGGGCCTAAAAGATTGGACGGCTTAATCATTGCCCTGGGGCCAGGGAGCTTTACCGGCATCAGAATAGGCCTGGCTGTTGTCAAAGGACTCTCTCAATGCCTTACTATACCAATAATTGGCGTTCCCACCTTACTCGCTATGGCCAGCCAGCTCCCTTACCTAAAAGAAGATATCTGCCCTCTTGTGACTTCAAGGAAAGGGGAGGTGTTTACCGCCCTATTCAGATGGAGTGCTAATGACCACTTATCCAGGCTTAAAGAAGACACATGTCTAAGAATTAGCGACCTTAGCTCCATAGTTGAAAACGAAACAGTCTTTATAGGAAATGATCTTCCTAATCAAGGGCCAATCCTAAAACAACAACTGGGAGGGGAAAGGTTATTGGCACCTGCAAATCTCTGGAACCTTAAGGCCTCATCCGTAGGTATTTTGGGATTAAAAAGACTTAAGAAAGGGGACTCAGATAGTTTAGGCGAGCTTGTTCCCATCTATCTTAGAGAAGCCGATATACGCTTCCCAGGGAAAGTGAGCCAAAGTTAGGAGTTAAAGGTTAGAAGTTTATTTATCAACTTTAGGCACTTGATAAGAAGTAGGCAGTAAGGAGTAAGCAGTAGGCAATTACAACTTTAGGCACTTTAGGCACTTTAGCTCACTTTAGGCACTTTTTAACTTTAGGCACTTTTTAAATGTCATATTGACAAATAGTTAGATGTATATTAAACGCTAAAATCTGCAAGAGGACACTTAATTCTGGGGGGATTTTACTAATTGGACCAAAAAAGGATACATAATAAGCTACCAGTTGCCTGGGAAGGAATACCTTTTATCATTATTGGAATAGGGTTAACATCTATCCTGTTAATTATTAACCGGGAATCTTTAGCCATTCCTCTGGCAGTGTTAACATTGCTCGCTATCTATTTTTTTCGAGACCCGGAGAGAACTCATGTAACTAATGAAAGGGCAGTTCTTACCCCTGCAGACGGAAAGATAATATCAATAGATAAATTAAATAATGGAGACAATCACTTTCAAGACAGGGCGATAAAGATAAGTATCTTCATGTCTATCTTTAACGCCCATATCAACAGGATCC
>CAZMUW010000148.1:0-4616 GCA_964569645.1 uncultured Desulfobacteraceae bacterium
ACCCATTATTCCATCATTCCAATATTCCAATTGTGAGCGAAGCGAACTAAGTTCAATAACGGGGGATCATCAAAGAGACCCTTTTGAATGTAATCAATAGCTTGATAAATATGCCCGACATCAAAGACCTCTATTTCAGGTTTGACACCATAATCGCGCATCCTTTTTGCGGCAGCCTCTCCCCATTCCGGGGGATTTATAAATGCTCTGTCTTGAAAATTCATAGAGCCTATATCCAGCGAACACATATCAGGCCTTAGAGTGACAGTCTGAAGACGCTGTTCGATCACATTAGGCCCACTAAGCATTAATCCGCTCGTAGTCAAATTTATGATCATATCACATTGTTGTTGAATTCTGTCCTTTACTTCCTGGAAGAGCTCGACTTTGAAATCAGGGCGACCAGATTGGGGATCTCGCACATGGATATGGGCAATAGCCGCTCCAGCCCGCCAACATTCCACCGCTGCCTCTGCAATTTCCTTGGGCGTATAGGGTACAGCAGGGTTCATCTCTTTTGTTGGACGGGAGCCGGTCACGGCAGCAGTTATAATAATCTTACTCATACTTCAGCTTCCCAAAATTATTCAGGTCGCTTTCCCCTTAAAATTAAATGATTGCAATGGGGTTTGCTGGTGAACCTGTTCCACCGATAATCTTCAGTGGAGAAACCATAAAGATGAATTCAAAGACCCTATCTTGAGATAGTCTCTCGAGGTTAAGCATTTCCATTATCTGGATACCCTTTTCAACCAACAGATATGCATGAACAGGTAGATGAGATGGCATTTTCTCAAAGGCCATGGTATCTGACCCCGTAAGAAGGACTCTTTTTGACGAAAGCCACTTGGCGGCCTCAAGGTCGGGGCCGGGTGTCCCATCGGCATTGGATACAAATCGGGCAGGCTCGTCCCAATAATTCGCCCATCCAGTCCTGATCAGAACGATGCTATTTCTCTCTATGGAGACTCCTTGAGCAATGGCGGTTCGCTCAAGATCATCAACCGTGATGGTGTAACTGCTATCTAAGACTTCAACACCTTTGAATTTTGCCACATCCAACAAAACGCCTCTGCCCAAAATAGCTCTCGTTTGTTCAATACCAAACTTCTTTAGTCCAGTATGATAGTCTTGTACGTTTGAGGCCTCTATACCGGAAAATAGTTTTCCATCCTTTGAGATATGCCCCAAACTATCCAGATGCGTTCCGACATGTCCGCCCATTGTGAACATATCAGCAGCAGCACTCACACACCCCCCATACATATAATCGCCGTGTTTTCGTGTTAAAGAGAAAAGGAAAGCGGGGTGCAAGGGGTAATGAGGCATACCTATATGGTATGGTTGGCCAAGCTCATAGACAATTCCATAGTTAAGGAGTTGCCTTAATTCTCTTAACTGACCTTTAGGAATTTTCGCTTTTGATCGGATATCTTTCTTGCTCATTTCGTTACCCTTGGCGATAATACTCGATTTTTTCCTCATCCAATTCTTCCCCAAGACCAGGCCTGTTCGGTAATACCAGCATCCCATTTTCTATCTTAGGGGGGGTCTTCAATAGATTGTCTTTCATGGTAAGATAGTATGTGAGCTCCGCTGGATAAGAAAATATCTTAAATGCCGCACCGAAATGGGCACTGGCCAAGACTCCAATATCTGTCTCTACCTGTGTTCCAATGATGCAGGTGAACCCTGCCTGCTCGGCAAGGTGGATGATCTTTCGAGATTGGTAATATCCAGTCCTCGGTGTCTTAATACTGATGACAGATATTGCACCGAGGGCAATCTCATTTTTTACGTCGTGTGGTGAGAAGACGCTTTCATCACCGAGAATTGGAACCGAGAGTTTTTGGGATAATCTCAGTCTGCCTTCGGTATTCCAGACGGGTATAGGTTCTTCTACCATGGCAATACCATGGCCTTCCATAATCGGTAGGACCTTACTTGCCTGGTGGTATGAGAGTGCCTGATTGGCATCTACATAGAGCAGTGCATTGTCCCCTAACTTTTCTCTCAGCAGGCGAATGACCTCAATATCCTTTTGGGGATCGATACCCACTTTGACCTTGAAACTGTTTATGCCCCCCTGTTGCACTTCCAGGCATTCCTGAATCATTTCATCCAGCTCCATTTGACTCACCATCCAGGCCACCGGTATCCTGTCTCTCCATCCGCCCAATAGTTGATATAGAGGAAGACCCAAAGATTTCCCCAGCGCATCATGGATGGCAATGTCGAGTGCCCCTTTGGCCGTGTTGTTCCCTTGAAGGGGTTCAATCTCATCCCATATTTTTTCAACGGCATACAAAGAAAGGCCTTCCAGCCTGGGGGCTATCCACTCTTCCACTGCCCATACGATAGATTTCTGAGATTCTCCATAGATAATCGGTCGAGGCATAGCCTCTCCCAGGCCTACGATGCCATCCTCTGTAGTTACTCGAACCAACACGTGATCGGCTGATGTCAGATACCCTTTTAGTCCATATTTTAGTGGTTTTGAATAAGGAATACTAAAAGGGATTGCTTCAATTCTCTTTATCTTCATTATATTCCACTTTCCTCCTGCGGCGGATGTTCCACAATATAGCGGCAATAGTCCGACCCGCCTGCCTCTCAGCGATCAGGAGACCTGCTGGGTCCACCTGCTGATCCTCGGGATCAATTTTTTCATCATCAACTCTGCTGCCGTTGATTTATCGAAAATGTTGTTCACCTCTTTTGGATCCTCTTTGAGGTCATATAGTTCCCACGAGTCCTCTTTCTCTTTATATTATAGATGATCTTGAGATCACCATCCCGATAGAAAAACACCCCCTTGGTAGCACCTTTTTCGGTAGCGGAATGCTTGTCAATGAGTTGGCTCAAGTAAAAATCCGGGCTCGAAGGACCCGGCTTTGGTTATCCCCAGAGGGGATTTTGTCGCAAAACTCTGAGGCAGAGCCCTCTGTCTCTGACCTGGCCCTGAGGACCAGGTTTTCCATGTTGGAATAAAGTTCATATTTCTTACCGTCTAAAAAGCAAACCGCATTAAAAACACAATCTTTTTGTGGTGGGCGTAATAGTACTCTATTATGGGTAGCAAATGTAATAAAATAATAACCAGCAGATAGCTGATAATGGGGAAGATGGCGCTTCCATGTAAGTTCAGACAGGCGAGACGCCTGTTCTACTGATCTATTTCCATTTTTCATATTCGTTTCCCCTTTTTCATACAACTTTTGACATTACCTTAAGAATAAATAATCTTTTTTAATATATTCTTTGGTAAGAGATGACAATAGTGTGGCAAAAATTCTCATTGACTTCTCATTCAAAAACATAAATATTGACCCTATAAAAAGTCTAAAATCTAAAGTTTCTACAGGAAAAGACAAAATGCCGGCCAGACTGGAAATAAGATTAAGGCCTGAGCTGATTGATGCAGAGGGAATGGGTATCAGCCGCAAGGCATCTGCCTACTTCGGGCTCAATGTGGATGACACCAGGGTAATCAGGGCACTAACCATCGATGCCGATCTTAGCACAGATCAGTTGGAAATGATCAGGACTGAGATATTCACCAATCCTGTCACCGAGGAATCCTCTTTTCTTCCTATGGCAGATAATTTCGACTGGATAATATGGGTGGGCCTCAGGCCAGGGGTTAGGGATCCTGCGGGTAGCACAGCAGTTGAGGCTATTGAAGATCTTTTAGGCATCAGGCTCAATCAAGATGAATCAGTTTATACATCCAAGATATACCAGATAAGGGGGGATCTAAAGAAAAAGGATGTGGAAACAATAGTTAGGGAGATACTGGCCAACGACATCATACAGCAATGGAAAATATATAGAATGGATGAATGGGATGATAAAAAAGGAATCGGCACGAATATCCCCAGGGTTGTCCTCAATAATCAACCCCACATAGGAACATTCCCGATAAAGAGCCGTGATGAATTAAAAAGATTGTCAATAGAGAGGAGCCTTGCATTGCATGAAAGCGATATACCGGTTATACAAGAATATTTCCTGCAAAAGGATGTGCTTTTGAAGAGAAAGGCCGTTGGCCTCGATCTTCCCACAGATGTTGAGCTTGAGTATATATCACAGGCAAGGAGCGATCATTGCAACCACAATACCTTCAGGGGCCTTTTTAGATACCATGATATATCTACCAATCACAAAGAGATAGTTGATAACCTCTTTCAAACATGTATTGAAAGCCCTACCTTAAAGATAAAGGAGAAAAAAGACTGGGTTATCTCCGTGCTCTGGGATAACGCAGGTGTGGGCAGATTTGATGAAGATTACTATTATGTTATTACCGGAGAGACACACAATAGCCCGTCAAATATGGAGGCATATGGAGGGGCTATTACAGGGATAGTGGGAATTTACAGGGACCCTCTGGGGACAGGCAAAGGTTCAAAACTAATCATGGGGACCTATGGATTCTGTGTCGGTCCAAGGGACTACGTCGGAGAGCTCAAACCCCACCTTCATCCCAGGCGCCTTCTGGATGGTGTAATTGAAGGGGTAAAGGATGGCGGAAACAAGAGCGGTATCCCCACTTCATTCGGACAGGTCCTCTTTGATCAATCCTATATGGGAAAATGTCTCGTGTTTGTAACCGC
>CAZMUW010000149.1:0-4591 GCA_964569645.1 uncultured Desulfobacteraceae bacterium
ATTAAGGAACCAAAAAAGGAAATCCCGGTTTGAAAATGTGCCAAATGTCAAAGACAAAATCAATGGTAAATCTCGAATCTTAAAAGGATAAAGTTTGGGATTTGGATTTTTACACATAATTTTTTCCGGATAATGTTCTGTGGCACCCTTTATAGGTTGCACGAGGAAGCCTTTTCTTATAAACTCTACACAGTAAAAATCCGGGCCCAGAGGACCCGGCTTTGGTTATCCCCAGAGGGGATATAGTTTCTTGGAATTTCAATGGCTTATGGAGTGATGGAGTAATGGAGTAATGGAGTGATGGAGTGAGGGGAGAACGAGGAATTCTGCCAGTAATGCCAGTAAAGCACTATCCCATTATCCCTCCTTCACGTTGTGAACTTGTCCTCCTTCACCTTGTTCAGGACAAGCTCACAAGGTGAAGGAGGACAAGATTACCCATTATTCCATCATTCCAGTATTCCAGTATTCCAATTGTGAGCGAAGCGAACTAAGTTCGGGGGAGATAGTGTATGGATCCTTTGATTGCCAGAGGCGCAGAGCTGATAAAAGAGGCTGAAAAGATTCTGGTGTTCTCAGGGGCCGGACTGAGTACGGAGTCGGGCATTCCCGATTTCAGGAGCCCGGGAGGCGTCTGGAGCAAGTACGATCCGTCAGATTTTTATTTTGAGAAGATTATATCGGATGAAAAGGCCAGGGTTAAGTACTGGCAAATGAGCACCGAGTTTTATCAGACCATGAAAGATGCAGTCCCGAACCGTGCCCACCTGGCGATCAAAGCCCTGGAAGACACGGGAAAGCTGCTCGCCATTGTCACCCAGAACATTGACTGGCTCCATCACAGGGCGGGAAACTCGTCAGACAAGATCATTGAGATTCACGGTACCGCCTTTTCGGTTTCCTGTCTGAGCTGTGGAAAGAGGTATGAAAGGGATGACATCCAAGAGCGGATAAAGTCAGGTGTGAAGGTGCCCTACTGCGATGACTGCTCCGGTATTCTAAAACCGGATACCATCTCCTTTGGCCAGGCCATGCCTGAAGACAAGATGGCACAAGCGATAACGCATGCCCGTGAATGTGATCTCTGCATTGTACTGGGCTCTTCACTGGTGGTCTACCCTGCCGCTTCTGTGCCGGCTAATGCCGTTGAAGGTGGGGCAAAACTGATTATCATCAACCGCGATGAAACACCCCTTGATCCTATGGCGGATGTGGTGGTCCACGAATCGGTCTCTAAAGCCCTGGGGGAGATGGTAGGATTGTGAATTTTTCCCTTGAAACCAGGACAGATTAGGTCTATTTTCATATCTTTTTCAAAAACCGAGCTTTATGGAGGGCAGCATGATGCGAGTCGGCTTTGTTGGGTGGCGAGGCATGGTTGGATCGGTTCTCATGGGCCGTATGCGGGAAGAACAGGACTTCAAAGGCTTTGAGCCGATCTTTTTTACAACTTCAAACGTCGGCGGAAAAGGCCCTGAGGTGGGTCTTGACATTACTTCATTAAAGGATGCCTTTAACATCGAGCTACTTTCCTCTATGGATATTATTGTGACCTGTCAGGGGGGCGATTATACCACGAAGGTATACCCTGAAGTGTGCAAACACGGGTGGAACGGCTATTGGATAGACTCTGCCTCTGCCCTGCGCATGAAGGATGACAGCATTATTGTCCTGGATCCCGTAAACAGAGCCGTGATCGACTCCGGACTATCGTCGGGTATCAAGACCTATGTGGGCGGGAACTGCACCGTGAGTCTGATGCTCATGGCTCTTTCAGGTCTCTTTGCTTGCGGCCATATTGAATGGATCTCTTCCATGACCTACCAGTCCGCTTCAGGTGCAGGCGCAAAATACATGAAAGAGCTGATTGCACAGATGGCGGTCCTCGGCAACGCCTCCAGGACCCTGCTTGATGACCCTGCATCCACGGCCATTGCCATTGATGAGGTCGTCACAAAGGAGCTGAGAAATAACGCCTTTCCCGCTCAAAATTTCACGGTTCCCCTTGCAGGCAGCCTGATTGCATGGATCGATGCGCCTATGGAATCCGGACAGACCAGGGAGGAATGGAAGGGATCAGTGGAAACGAACAAGATCCTGCAAACGAAGAAACCGATTCCCGTAGATGGCGTGTGCGTTCGTGTGGGTGCCATGCGATGCCATAGCCAGGGCATGACTATCAAGCTGGACAGGGATGTGCCGCTTGAGGAGGTCTCAGAGATGATTGAAAAGGGCAACCAGTGGGTGAAACTGGTCCCTAACGATAAAGAATCCACCCTTCAATCCTTAACCCCGGCAGTGGTCAACGGCACATTGACTATCCCCGTGGGCAGGCTGCGAAAGATGCTCATGGGACCTGAATATGTGGCCGCCTTCACTGTGGGAGACCAGCTCCTCTGGGGTGCCGCAGAACCTCTCCGTAGAATCTTAAATATCATAATCGCCCACTTATCATGATTGTTTAAGATTTTAGTTGAAGTTATGAGAAAAAATTGTTGTGTAAGGAAAGAAAGGAGCGAGTATGGAGATAATCAAGATAATGCCCTGTCTTGATATGAAAGAGGGTAGGGTGGTCAAGGGGATCCATTTTGTTGACCTGAAGGATGCTGGCGATCCCGTAGAAAATGCGGCCCTGTATCAAAGGGAGGGAGCCGATGAGCTGGCCATGCTGGATATAGCGGCCACAGTGGAGAACCGAAAGGCCCGGCTGGAATGGGTAAGAGATGTCTCATCGGTTATTGATATTCCTCTTACCGTAGGAGGAGGTATATCTACTTTAGAGGACATCGATCTGGTGCTGGAGGCCGGGGCGGATAAGATCTCTATGAACACTGCGGCGATAAAAAAACCTGATCTAATCAGGGATGCAGCGAAAAGATTCAGCACAGAGAGGATCACTGTGGCCATAGATGCAAGAAGGAACAAAGAGATGTCATCCGGCTTTGAGTTGGTGGTTTCAGGTGGTACAAGACCGGTGGGTAAAGATGCTGTTGAATGGGCCAAAAGGTGTCAGGAGCTGGGCGCTGGTGTGATCCTTCCAACCAGCATGGATGGGGATGGAACCCAGGCAGGCTATGACCTGGAATTCACAAAGGCCATTTCAGATGCAGTTGATCTACCGGTAGTGGCTTCAGGTGGTGCGGGGAAGCTGGAACATTTCTATGAAGGGGTATTCTTGGGGGGAGCACAGATTCTACTGGCTGCTTCTGTTTTCCACTACCGACTCTTAAGCATCAGAGAGGTGAAGGAGTATCTCAGGGAAAAGGGATTGAAGATGAATCTAGAATAAAGCATAGCTGAATAGATCAAACCTAAGAGCCTCAGGATGTCTTGTCCTGGGGCTTTTTCTATTCCACTGGGGCGCGCCATGTCTCTGCCTTCAGCCTCAAGCGCAGCGCTCCTCAAGCGCAGCACTCCTTTTGCCCTTTGCCCTCTGCCCTTAGCCTATCGCCTCTCGCCTCAAGCGTAGCGCTCCTCAAGTTTACCCCGCCTGCCCCGCCCGCCCTGTGGAATGTGAAACCTATTCCTCTGGGGTAGGTCAGATGATCGTACTGGGGTGGAATGTTTACCCCGCCTGCCCAGTTAAATGTCTTTGATTTTTTATTTAACCGGGGTGAAATGCGCAGCATATTTCACTGGGGCCTTTGACTATTCCACTGGGGCGCAGTGCTCCTTCCTCCTTTGCGCTTTGCGCCATGCCCCCTGCGCTACGACAAAAAAGGAAGGGTAGGTAGTTTGGAGGGTGAAAAGGCGGCAACAATCTGCTCTTGCTACGTGGATGCTGGGTGAGACTTAACCTGCAAGCCCTAATCGTCTGAGATCATCTTTGTCCCATCTGGTCCCATCCAAGAAATTTCTGAGTGTGCCGGGAGGTAGGGTATTTTTAGCATGGTGATAATGGATGACGACACGGCGGCCATCAGGGTGGCGATAAATCCGCTGACTCCCTTTGCGCCTTTTGTATATAAAGCCGTCCCGTTCAAGTGCTCGAATGAGTTCTCTGACAGGGGTATTCTTAAGTTCGGGAATCATAGGTAAACAGCCACTGCAGGCTCATCTATAACCTCTATTTCATCTGATGGACTTGGAAGGGCTTCACCTGCATCTATCATATCCTCAATATATATCTCAGCAGCATCTTTCATGTTTGTTAATGCTTCCTCCCGGGAATATCCCCAACTGGAACAGCCAGGAAGGGCAGGGATTGATGCGCTCCAACGGCCGTCCTCCTCTTCTTGGAGAGAGACTCTTAAAACGTAAGTTTTCATTGTTCGCCTTTCATGAAATTAGAGTGGAATAAAAGATATATCAATTGCAAATGGATGTCAAATAGCTATTAATTCAAGCTCTCTGCCACTTCCATACCCCCTATTAGCACCGCAAAGCGCTATTGTGCCCTTCACCTTTTCGCCAAGAGCTTTCAGCTAATTCCCCGTACCCCTTTACCCTCAAGCGCAGCGCTCCTCAAGTCTACCCCGCCAGCCCCGCACGCCCCGTGAAATGCCTTTGGGGTATTATTTAACTGGGGTAGGCCAGGATGATCGTACTGGGGTGGAATGTTTACCCCGCCTGCCCAGTTAAATGTTTTTGA
>CAZMUW010000150.1:0-4587 GCA_964569645.1 uncultured Desulfobacteraceae bacterium
TATGGAGGGGGTTTCCGCAGCTGCTTTTTTCTCGTATTCCTTCTCTTTTTTGCTGAAATAGGGCGGGTCAAAAAAGATCAGATCCGGCTTTTTTGTGATGGGCCACTTCCAATTTTGGGGATCCCAGTGGTGGTACTGGATCTCCTGTCTATTATCACTCGTTACAATATCAAAAGAGAGGCATTTCCGCCCGAAGATGAAGCACGCATCAGACACAACACCACCGCCCGCCATGGGATCCAGCACCAAATCCCCGGGATTTGTAAAATAGAACAGTGTGTGAGCCACCAACTGAGCCGGTATCCTCCCCGGGCCAATCGTCTCCAAATCGTTCATCACCCCAGTGAAATACGCCACAGTGAAATAGGTGCTAAAGCAATTTCATGGGGTAAACCCCAGTTAAATAGTTTCACTCCGTGAAACTTGCTGCGCAATTTAACGGGGTAAACTTTGCTTGTCATTTACATGCCCCAGTTAAACAGAAGACACAGAGAGGTTTCACCCCGGTTAAATAAAAGCAAAATCGGATTTAACTGGGCAGGCCCCAGTTAAATACGCTTCGCTGTCCTTCGGAATTTAACGGGGTAAACGGGGTAAAAATTTCACGGGGTAAACATTCGTTAAAATTCCACTGATCCCATGTACGAAGCCCCCAGTGAAATACGTTTCACTGTCGCTTTCGCGAATTTCACGGGGCAGGCCCCAGCCAAGCTCTTTGAACTTTTCCTGGTCGGTTTTTCCTTCCAACCGTAATGACCAGACAAGCGCAAGGTCCATGTTATAATGCCTGGCAATGTATTCCATGTCATGGCCCTGGGAGAGCAAATTATCGATATTACCAAAATTAGTATTTCAGATAATTTCTGATACACGATTTTGACTCAACCCCACTGCTTCCGAAATCTTCTCCTGAGGCCATCCCCTCCAAAAAGACGGCGGGCAGGCAAGGCGGCTCAAACGAAGGATAACAGTCTTTCGGCTTGCTTTCTGCCGGGCACGGATATCCGAGATCCAGGTATTGATTGTTTGCTGGATAACACCTAATTTTTCTGCCACGGCCGATTCAGTCCACTTACATTCCGGGTCTGTTGATGCAATATCACGGGCGATCCTCTTTTTATCGCTGGGACTTAATCGATCTCCATGGCTGATGTTGGCATTTGCGGCCTCAAGGAGTAGTATCACACGATTCTTTTCATAATCGAGGGGTTCTTCATTCCATTCAAATGCAGGAATCTCTTTTAATCCGCATTCCTTAAATGCAGAAAAACGGTGGATACCATCCATGATTAGTATGGCTTCTGTTTTTTCATTACCATTCGGGTAGTTGAAGACCCTCTGGATTTTAATGGGTGGAAACTGTGCCCCCAGGGTGAGTGCCTCCACATAAGCTTCTACCGTCTTTTCGTTTTTTCCTCCTCTAGGATAGATGAAGGGTTCCCAAGTTAGGTCAGAAAGGTTTATTTGCATAATTTATTTAGACCCCAATTAAATACGCTTCGCCCCGGTTGAATAAGTTAAGGCTTTGCACCCCAGTGAAGTAGACAAGGCTTTACGGGGCAGTCCCCGGTTAAATAGGTTCACTTCATGAACCGTGCTTCGCCCCGGTTGAATAAGTTAAGGCATTCAACGGGGTAAAAATTTAACGGGGCAGGCGCGGTAAACATAGCTCAAAGCTGAAAGCTCAAGGCTCAAAGGTTAATTGCTTTGTCTCCATGCATCATTACCGTGAGCCCGATGCCATTACTATCAAATTCGTACAACGATGGAGGGCATTAACGCAAATCACACCAAACGAACTTTGATAATTTCTTCCTTCTTGTCTTCTATGGCACTTCCCTCAATTTCCCTTGTAATCTCAGCGGGATAATATTTTCACCAACTTCATTACAGGTTTCCGGCGAGATCTTCTATTACAATTATGTTTTGTAAATATTGTCATGGTGGTCAAAATCAAGCAGTGTTACTATCTTTTCATCTTCGTTGACATCATGTATCAATACAAAAGATCCAGCTACATGCACCCTTCGCTTGTTTTGTAAAGGCCTCCTTAAAGGCTTGAAACGGTAAGGATCATCAAGGATCTCTTGCACTTTTCTATCTATCAGCATCAGCATTTCCCTGTCTTTTTTCTTAAGCTTCTTAAACTTCCTGTCAAGGCTTTCCTTAACTGCAAGTTTATACATTATTCCAATCCATATCTTTTACCAAAGTCTTCGACTATGGTTGCTTTTTCGAGGTCAATATCTCTCATCCGCAAGATAAAATCATCGCGCAACTCAGGCTCTTCAATAAGACTTTTCTTTATCAGAGCCACATCACGCTGCAAATCAACCACCATCTTATAAATGTCTTCAAGGGTAATATCTTGTAGAGTAGGCATGTCCTTCACCTCCTTTTCTCTTTGTGCCAGTCCTCTGTTAATAGTGGACGTTTTTTCATATTTACATTATTCTCAACTCTACTGCCAGTTCCCCGTTATTGTCATACCAGTAAAGTAGTTAGGCGCTAGCTTGTTGTAGTTTCAACATCTCATTATGGCATTTATCTAAATATTCCATCAATTTGTAATATAGCTTCACCCCGATTAAATATGCTTTGCATTTAATGGGGCAGGCCCCAGTTAAATCAGCTGCGCTGTTTCACCTACGTGAAAATTTAACGGGGCAAGCGGCACAAGATAATGTAATGGAGGACGTTGGGATAATGTAATGGGGGACGTTGGTGCCTTGTGACCTTATTAGCCTCTTTAAACATCTTGATGATCAGCCGAATTCCTTTCCCCGGAAGTTTTTTCTGTTGGCTAACACAGCGCCGCCCTCACTGGTTTGAGTAAGTACATATAGTCCGGCCTTCTCAGCATATCGACCTACATCATCTTTCACAACTAATGCCCCTATCCTCCCGAAAAGCCTCCGCCCCCGAATAATGGGGGACGTTGTTACCTTCTGACTTTAATCACTGCCATTGCCAAATCTTTAGCTTCTCTATCCCTTTAAAATGCTTTTCGTTGAAAGTTCCTAGCCATACCTTATTGTAAATTGCAATACTTGCAATGAAAACATCCTTTATCTCAAGGTGTTGATGAGCCAGCTAGAGATCTTTCCAAATATCGGCAGCTATTCTGCCACAGCCGTAATGGGGGACGTTGTTACCTTCTGAGCTTATGCTAAATACACATACATCTAATGGGGGACGCTGGCGCCTTGTGTAATGGGGGACGTTGTTTACTATTTAGGTTATTTGCAACTCTACTTTCAAATCTTCATAATTTCGCAGACAGCACGGCGCATGGGGCAGAGAGCAAAGGGCAAAGAGCTGAAAGCTGAAGGGCAAGGGGCCTTAAAGCTGACCAAGTTCGATGGCTCAAACGCCCTAAAATACAACCCATTTTCTATCTTCTAATCAATCTCGATGACGCCCTCTTTAAGCCTAATCGCTATGTTAAAATGCCTGAGGAAGTTCAGACCCAAAAGTCCATCAACCCTAGCTTCAGGCGGTAGGTCATGACACAGAACCTCTACGTCTTCAACAGATTTTCCTAAGGCTCTGATTCCCTCGACTTTCACTTAATTCCTTCTCCCGTATGTAGTTTTGCGAAAGTAGCGACATTCCCTATTATTTCATCTAAATCAACTTTCCTTTCTTTATAGATCCAGATAAGCACCATCATAATTGCCGCAAACAGTGCCCCAAAAATCCAAAAGTAGAAACCGTCATCCCAACCAAACTTCTCTACCAAATAACCTGTTCCCACACCGGTCAAACTTGCTCCTACGTATCCCATTGCATCTATAAAACCCGTTACTGAAGAAGCGGCTTTACGAGAGCCGTTTTAATAGGGCACGTTGGTAGGTTTGTTACTTTTTAGGACCAATATGCATTAGAAATTGAGGGATTCTCAGCAGGGAACCTAAGAAAGTGCTAATATTTTCTTTCGATATCGTGCGGACCTACGTCTATCACATAGCAGGTATCTTTTTCTATCTTAAGGATTAAGCGATAGAAGTAGTCTATGTCTGCCAAATGATACTTGGTACCTTTCTTTTTTCTGAGTCTTAAGGACGGATGTTTGGGATTCTGCAGCAGAAATCGAAGCTGTTTGTCTATTTTGTCTTTTAGCCATTCATCAGCATTCGCATAAAAGTGTTTGAATTTAGCCTCAAAGACTAGCTTCTTAACCACGCGATGGCCTCATCTGCATTATCAAATGGAGGGGACGTCTTCCCTTCTGAGATATTTTTTTCGGCATCCCTTAATCTCTTTTGCCAGTATTTTGAATAGAACCAAGCGTCCTCAGAATCAATCAGCGCCGCTTGGGTTAAAATGTCCTTGATCAGATAGGGAAGCTTCCTATTTTTTCTTCTTGCCATCCGTTCTAGCTTCTTTCTTATATCAGGATCTATTGAAATACTTATGCCTTCTATGCCCATAAAAACCTCCTATTAAGAGGGGACGTTGGTTCTAAAACAACTTTCCAGTATGCAATGGGAGCAGCAATTCCCAGGGTCAAAACTTGAAATTACAATTTTTCATTTGAAATGGGACGGCGAGCATTTTCTATTCAAATCTCTCGCCTTAAAAAAG
>CAZMUW010000151.1:0-4574 GCA_964569645.1 uncultured Desulfobacteraceae bacterium
AAGCGCCTTTTGGATAATGTCGTTATCATCCATACCTCTGGCTTCATCAAATACAGAGAACACATCGTGATTCTGACCCCGCAACCAAGCGGCCACAGCTGGTCCAGTGCACTCGTCAACGAGGAATCTCATCAGGCGGGCTCCGCCGCCAAAGGCATGAAGTCAGTATCTTTTAGAGCTTTAGTCGCAAAAAGAAAGCAGGCGCGGATATCTTCTTTAGTTAGGTCTTTGTATTCTGTTAGGATCTCTTTTTCCGTTGCGCCGTGGGCCAGAAGATTCAAAATAAAATCGACGGTCAAACGAGTTCCCCGAAAGACAGGCTTTCCTACCATTACTTTCGGATCCAGAACTATGCGTCCGAGCAATTGTTCATCTTTCATATGGATTCTCCTTTAGGGCAATACTATACCAAAATCTGATGTGTCATGAAACATATTTGACGTTTTCTCTTGCGTCCCAACGTATAGGGTTTTATCCATCGTCCCGCAGGATGAAAAGATGTCAGTGAAGGTCAAACCGGAGACGAAAGTTAAAAAGGAATCGGTTCTTGGGTCCTTAGCGGGATGATAGATAATCTCATTTTTTGCAAATCTTCTTACCGTATCTGCCAGGATCTTCTCTTCTTCGGTGTATGAAAAATCCATTTGTCAACCTCCTTTCTAAACTTTCTTGTCTCAACCCCTACGCTAAGCCTTAGCAATAAGTTCCATGCCCTTATTGAAGGCCTTGATATTGGTATCGAATAGCTTTCCAGGGAATCGTTCCTCAAGAATAGGAATCATGGCTTCCTTACTAATTGGCAGGACATCTGCACCCACCAGTGAGCCCAGCAGGATTACATTGGTATATATGGGATTGCCCATTTTTAATGCCTCTTCAGTGGCGTTCACAAATTTAGCCCGGGAGGAAAGTTTTATGATTGCCTTCTTAACCTCATCCAGGTCAGGATACGCCACGCCGCCGGTAGGATGCACCGGTCTGGGGTTTATAATGGTAATGACATCAGGGTTGCCAAATTCCCCCAAGGCCCGTAGTGTTTCAACCGGTTCCATACCGAGGATCACATCAGCCTTTCCCTCAAGGGTTACAGAACTATACGTGGTCTCCTTTGAGATCTTTATATGGCTTGCAACCGATCCACCACGTTGGCTCACACCAAAAGTGTCCGCAACACTTACCATGAACCCTTCATTTACCAGGGCTGTGCCAACAAACGCAGAAAGCAACACGTTACCCTGTCCGCCGACACCGGCCACAATAAAGTTAAAGGGCTCTTTTGTTAATGTCTTTGTACTCATCTCAGATCGCCTCCTCTCTAATAATCGCATGAGCGGGACATATGTCTGCACACAGCCCGCATCCGACACAAAGAACCTCGTCTATGGCAGCCCTACCGGTTTCGGTATCCCACATCAGTCCAGGACAGCCGAAAATCCTGGTGCACAGTCTGTCACAGCCGCACGTATCCCCCAGGCACCTCTCAGGATCGACATGAATCTTATATTTGGCCGGAATCTTTCTTTTAACCTTTACCAGCTGGCACATGTGCCGCATTATTATCACCCGGGCACCGCTGTCTTCCTCGATCATCCTGAGCAGGGTCTCAGTGGTACGCTCCAGGTCAAAGGGCTCACAGAGTTCAACATGTGCACCCATGGCCCGGCATATGGCCTCCATGTCTACCACTGTTGCCGGATCCCCGGTAGCAAGCTGTCCGGTGCCGGGATGGGGCTGGAAACCAGTCATGGCAGTGGCACTATTGTCGAGGATGAGGAGAATGAAGTTAGAGTTGTTGTAGATGCCATTGACCAGGGCCGGCATAACGGCATGGTAAAAGGTTGAGTCCCCGGTCACAGCGAGCACCGGTTGATCAAAGCCGAACTGCTTCAGGCTCCCCAATCCATTGGCCACACCAGCCCCGGATCCCATGGCGTGCATGGTCCTGGCCTGGAAAAAGCCAGGACCGGCGAAAGCCAGAGAGTAACAGCCGATGTCACCGGTGACAAGACCGTCACGCCCGTCCAGCTTAAGTGCCTTCTTTATTGCCCAGAATGTGGCACGATGAGGGCAACCGGCACACATGTTAATGGGACGGCTCGGTACGAGTGTAACCGCCTCCCTGGCCGCTCTATCGTAGGTGAGATCCCGCGGTTGGTAGGTGATAGTTAGGATATCCATCAGTGCATTGATGACCAGGTTTGTGCTCTGTTCATTGTAGGGTGTTAAATGTTCTGACCGTTTCCCATAAAATGTGAGCTCACAGGTAGCCGGAAGCAGACTGGCGGCCAGCTCCATGACACTGCGCTCCACAAAGGGGTCCATCTCCTCAACAAAGAAGACCTTGGTGGTGGTAGCGAGGTGTTTTGCAACGAGTTTCTCAGGAAGGGGCCAGGTGGTACCCAGCTTTAAGACCCCCACCCGATCAGCCGCTTTTAACTCTTCCACGGCTTCAATACTATACGATGTACAGGCCCCACTGGTTATAATCAGTAGCTCCGGATGCTCCGGTCCCACATATCGATTAAAGGTAGATGTCTCAAAGATCTCCCGTGCCTTCTCAAGTTTCTCATGCAGTGGTTTGTGAAAGACCGGAAAGGGGCCTGAGCTAAACTTGCTTTTTGTCGGATTATACATATCCCACAGGTCGGGGAAGCGGGCCTTTTTCTCCTTCTTTTCAGGGAGCTCGCCCAGCACCACATTGCCCCTGGTGTAGGACAGACGGGTCACGCCCCGCACAAAGACGATGAGATTTACCGCCTCAGAAACCTCATAGGCCCATTTTATCATCTCTTTGGCCTCCTGGGCGTTACTCGCTTCCAGAAGGGGATTGTCAAACCATTTGGTTATAGTCCTTGAATCCTCCTCATTGTTGCTCGTCATACCACCCGGGTCATCAGAGATAAAGATCACCATTCCAGCCTCGCCTATGCCGGTCATATTGGCATTGACTATGAAGTCGGCAGCAACATTTGCGCCATTCTGTTTCATGATGCAAAAAGAGCGTATGCCCGCAAACGATGCGGCACCAGCTACCTCAGTTGCCAACTTCTCATTAACAGACCACTCCGCATGGATATTCATCTCTTTGGCAACACCTGCTATCGTAGGGAGAACCTCTGATGTAGGACTCCCGGGATAGGCGGCTGCAACGCCTATGCCGGCTTCAATCGCGCCTCGCGCTACCGCTTCATTACCCATCAAGAGCACCGTAGCTCCAGGCTTATCCATTGCAATATTTGTCATGGGTGTCTACCCCCTTTCTGTGGTGTGTGAACTCGTTACGGTATTAGTCTTCTAACAGTTTGTCAACAATACCTTCAGAAAGACCGCCCACGTAGAGGAGGTCTTTTTTGCTGCCGGTTTTCTCCACAATGTTATTAAATGCTGCCTTCTTTCTATTGAGCGCAACCGATTTTAAGTGAGCCAGTCTTTGCTCGGGCAAAGCCTGGGTCTCGAGGATTCCCTTTTCTTTGGCCGCCTCCATAAGATCTGTGCCCATTTTTGTGCGAATGATGACCGTATTCCAGCCCGGAAATTTGGATCCGGCAGAACCCACGGAGATATCTGAAAACTCCGCTGTCATATCCCAGCAATACTGACAGGCCGGATTAATATAGGGCTTAATGTCGTCAAGTGAAACTGATTTTGTCTCTTTTTTTGTGTAAACATCGAAGGTATAGTGTGGGGTGTGGGGAATGTCGAATTTAACTGCCTGTGACGGATCACAAAGCCCCTTGAGATAGGGATGAAAGATATCCGGACGCAATGCCCAGCCGCAAATCAGGCCCATGGTCAATTTGATATTTTCAGGATTTACACTGTTTTTGGGTGTGTAGGTTTTTATCTTACTCAGGGCCTCGACTTCACAGCCAAGGCCAACGACTGCCAGCTTTTCGGTGCTCTCTTTGGGGATGCTTCTGTAGGCTTCAAGCACAAAACTGGCCTCGTAACTTGAGCTGGCACATTGTAGCAACTCCTCTCTGCTTCGAGCCACATAACCGCGTGCTACTTTGTCTTCATCCATCTTGGTGCATACTACGGCGTTTATTATTCCCTCTTCAAGTGCGAGTGCGAGGAGCGTTGTTACCGTTCCCCCATCTTGTGCCTTTTCCTTAATCTCTATATCTTTGGATCTGGCCATAAATATCTCAAAAGCGTGGCCAACTTCCTCATCGCCGTAAGGGACCCCAAAGATCTTCTCACTCACATCGTTCATGTCAGTGTATGTCCGTGGGCAGTGTTTGTAACAATCCCCTTCCTCTATAGTGCACTTATCCAGCACCACGATTCTTCCTCCATAGGCAACCATGTAAGGACAGGCGGTAACACATGCCCCGCATCCAGTACATAACCCTTGATCTATTACCTCCTCGAATAGTTCCTTTGCCCCTTTTTTATTATTCGACATAATGTATCCCCTTTCTGAAATTTATAGGGTTAAAATCTTCGAAATGAGTCAATGAGAATGAAAGGTCTGGGGGTTAAATCTGATATAGCATGCATGTAGAAATAATACCATTGAACTTAACTGCCTAACGGCAGGACTTTGACAGGATTAACAGGATAGACTGGAT
>CAZMUW010000152.1:0-4480 GCA_964569645.1 uncultured Desulfobacteraceae bacterium
CCCTGGGAGGGGAAGGGTAGATGTGGGTAATAGCAAGCTTGACGGGGGAGGGCAGGGTGGAGGTGGTAACTTGAATTATATTTGCAACAAATATTAAAAAAACGATATATATGATTGACACTATTACTTTTCGATAATGTATGTAGTATGAGCAATTCATCAAAAATCAGGATAGAAATCCTTTCAGTTAAACTGTACCACTACCGAATTTATTCACAGGCGGGGTATTGCAATTTCGTATTTTATTACTATATCATGCCTCGTCGATTTACGCGTCCCGGGTCCGTACGGGCCGGGAAGGAGAAGCTTCGCTAAAGCATGAGCCTTGTGATTATCTCTAAACTTTCCCTCACCTTTCTGGGGAGGAAGCTTTTTTATGAAATAGGCCTTCAGGTCGAGCCTGGAGACAGGATAGGTCTTGTAGGGCCTAATGGATCCGGTAAAACAACATTGTTGAGACTTATAGCCGGGGAGATTTCTCCTGACAGTGGAGAGATAAAGAGAGGGAGAGGCATCAAGATCGGATATCTGCCACAGGATGTTCGTGCTGCATTATCCGGTGGGGTTCTCCAATCCAGCCTTGATTCTATACCAGGAAGGGTAAGGCTTAGAAAAGAGATAATTCAGACAGAAGAGTCAGTGAAAAATATCCGGCACAAGGGTGATCAAGTAAAACTGGCTGGAAGGCTTGCTGCACTACACCAGGAGATGAGCTATCTGGATATGCAGTTTCCTTCCCATGAGGCCGAGCGGATACTGGCCGGTTTAGGCTTTCAACCCGAGGATCTTGATATCCCTGCTGCATCCCTTAGCGAAGGATGGAAGATGAGGGCAGTTCTGGGAAGTCTTCTTTACCAAAGACCTGACCTGCTTTTGCTGGATGAACCGAGCAATCACCTTGATATTCCTTCCGTACACTGGTTGGAACAATTCCTTCAAGCCTACAAAGGGGCCATAATTCTTGTATCCCATGACAGGGATTTTTTAAACAGGCAGATAAATCGCATCATAAGCTTTGAACCGGAAGGTATGAAAAGCTACAGCGGGAATTATGATTTTTACCTGAAAGCCAGAGGGGAGGAAAAGCTAACCCTGGAGGCCAGGGCCAGGCATCAGGAACAAAAGATAAAGGAGGCCCAGAGATTCATTGAAAGGTTCCGGTATAAGGCCACAAAGGCCAGGCAGGCACAAAGCAAGATAAAATTGCTCAAAAAAATGGAACTTGTTGAATCTCACCGGCCCCAAAGGACCATGCATTTTTCATTCCCTGCCGTTCTCAGGAGTGGGAGAGAGGTGGTGGCAATCAAGGAGGTTTCAAAAGGTTTTACCAAAAAAAGCCTTTATAAAGACATTAGTCTAACGGTATTGAGGGGCGAACGGATAGCTATTATAGGTCCCAATGGTTCTGGCAAAACAACGTTACTCAGGATGGTGGCAGGCGAGATCGAATCTGACCGTGGTGAGATAACCCTTGGCCACAAGGTGACCATGAGCTACTTTGCCCAGCATCACCTTGATATGCTGGATCCCAGAAAGACAATAATCGAAGAGGTTAGTCAGATTGTCCCCAATGAAACAATAGGTTTTGTAAGGGGTATCTGCGGGGCCTTTCTCTTTTCAGGTGATGATGTGGACAAGTCAATAGGAATACTGTCTGGTGGAGAAAAGGCGAGGGTATCACTTGCAAAATTGCTCGTAAAACCCGAGAATCTTATGTTGATGGATGAACCCACAACTCATCTTGATCTTATATCATCAGAAATTTTAATAGATGCCTTAGCTGGCTACACAGGCACATTGATCTTTGTCTCCCATAACCAGTCCTTTATCAACAGGCTGGCCACAAAGATATGGGACATAAAAGGAGAGGTAGTTGAAGAATACCCGGGCAATCTAAATGAATATTATGATCACCTGGAAAGGATTTCCAAAATGCTACCTACAGGCCCTGATAAGAAACAGGATCAGGTATCATCCGGTAAGGATAAAAAGGGCCGGAAGGCAAAAAAAAGAGAAGATGCCGAAAAACGGAGCCTGATCAGGGCAACCCTCAAACCCATTCAAGATAAGCTAATCATGTTAGAAGAGAGGATTGCCGATCTGGAAAAAAGGGGAAAAGAACTGGAAAAAATACTATCGGACCCGGATATTTTTGCAGATAAAGATAAAAACTTATCATTCCTGAATGAATATAGGGAAGTTAGAGAAAAATTAAAAGAGTTGATGGGAAGATGGGAATTCGCTCAGGATCAACTGGAAACTGCTAAAAGAGACCTGGGCATTTAGGGTTTGTTGGGTTCATTGGGTTTGTTGGGTTCATTCTCAACTTTAGGCACTTTAGCTCACTTTAGGCACTTTAGGCACTTTTTTATGCTCATCTTCCTGGAAGGCCCTGCCCTTTTTTAAATTTCTCCAACTGACGAGCAAGGTAATCCCTATTTTCAGATGCATTCTCCAGGGCCTCTTTCATGGTTTGCAGTGCCTGATCGTGCAAGCCATTTACATAGTAGGCCTCAGCCAGGGTGTCAAGAAAGGTTGGCGATCTTTCTATCCCAACGGCCCGCTTAGCTAATGTAAGCGCCCGTGGATAATCAAGGAGTGTTTTATCCCGGGCTGTAGCTAAAATCCATGAAAGGTTATTAAGTGCCAACCCATCATCAGGATTCAGTCTGAGGATATTTTCATATGCCCATTGGGCCCTAACAAGGTTCTCTCTCCTTTGATAGATAATTGCGAGAAACTTATAGATCTCGATATTGTCCGGGGAGTCGATGAGCTGCCGATTAAGGATATGTGCAAGAACTATATTTTCAAGACTGCTCTTCAGCGGACTAAAATTAAGTGTATATCCCAGAGAGGTAATAAGGACTAAAAAGACAATAAAAAAGAGGGCCAAACGTCTTGAATGGCGCTTAATCAATTGGGGATCTCGCCAGGATCTCCACAAAAACTCAACTCTTTCAGCGATGCTAAAATGATGCCAGGATGGATGATGCCGGCTTTGACCACTAACGGAGGCAATCTTTTCAAGTGACATGATAATGGGCTCAGCGTTGCCCATAAGCTTAGCCGAATAGAGATCTGCCTGCCTCTCAAAGTTCCTCATAAAAAAACCCATGATATATCGGAAGTAAAGGATAATGCTCAAGACGATAGGAAGTGAGAGCAGTATATAAAAGATGCCTGCCTGTGCCCCATTTTGGCTACTTAATAAGGCAAATAAACTGGGATGCATTGCCATTACATAGAAGAATAGATCAAAAAGGCCAAAGGAAATGGCCATATAGCCCAGAAGAAAAAGGACGTAAAAAAGAATGTGCCTATATCTTATATGGGCCATTTCATGGGCCATAACAGCCTTGAGCTCTTCCTCTGAAAGGAGGTTTAACAAAGAATCTGTGACCAGGATGTACCTGAACCTTGGCAGCAAACCCATAACGCCAGCGGTCATTATCCCCCCACCTAATATCGGCCACCTTAATACGTCTCTATATTTAAAGCCCGCCTCCCGTAAGAAATTTACTATGCCCTCTTTCTTTTCTGTCCTGGGAAGAGCTGAGCAGCCCCACCAATACTTGATAAAGGGAGGCAGAAATAGTACCAGGAGGACCAGAAATACGGTAAAAAATAGAAATTGTCCGATCTCACTTTCAAAGATCTTTCTAAGAGATGGCCATGCAAGTAAGGCTATTAAGTCATAGCATACAGTGAGGATTGCCCAGGGAAAGAGAATGGAAAGATTGAGCTTTATTTGTGATCCTACGTATTCCCACCTTTTTATGGGATACTTAAAGAAGGCACAATAGGCCGGATAGCCGTAATACCAGATGGTGGCAAGAAAGGTAAAAAAGATAAGGACTGCCGCAGCCCCAGGAAGAATAGAAAACCTGGCAAACCCAGGAATCTTAAGAAGCCAGTATTTTAGGTTTAATAGCCAAACAGATAAGGCAAATATCACTATAGATAGAATGGAGAGTCTCATGACCACCGATTGATAAGCCAGGCTTGCCTGGCTTTGACCAATACTGGTGTAATTACTTATATAAAGACCTAAAAGCCTGGAAAAGCGATATTTACAGTAGATTGCAAAAATTAGCCAGAGTAAGAAGATAATAAAAATAGCTGAGATAGGTAATCTGAATAGACCCTCTCCGGGATTGAGCTGAAATATTACTACTACAACGATAATATAAATAATGTTGTTAAACATACAGAGCTCGTCAAATGGTTAAATGGTTTATTAGTTAAATAGTATAGGAAATCCCATTTTGGACGCAGATGAACGCAGATTTTTTGGATTAAGAATATAGACATTATTAATATCTGCGTGTATCTGCGAAAATCTGCGTCCTATTTAACTAGATCTTACATTTCGCTCTTTGAAAAACCATGTTTTTATTTTTTTACAATTTCATATTATCGATTCCCCCTTGAGGGAATTCACTTTAAATTCCCCCCTTGAGGGGATTCACTTTAAATT
>CAZMUW010000153.1:0-4473 GCA_964569645.1 uncultured Desulfobacteraceae bacterium
TGATGGTCATTTTTGTTCCTTTAACTTTAGGCACTTTAAACTTTAGGCACTTAACCCGATAGCCATGCCTAGCAACATAGATTATTATGAAATACTTGGTGTTTCCAGGGATTCCGATGAGGATGAGATAAAAAAGACCTACCGGAAGCTTGCCCTTAAATATCATCCTGACAGAAATCCAGGAGATAAAGAGGCTGAAGAAAGGTTTAAAGAGGCCGCAGAGGCCTATCAGGTGTTGAGGGACAGGGAAAAGAGGAGAATCTATGATCTTTATGGTCATGATGGGTTAAAAGGGACTGGTTTTACAGGTTTTGGCGGTTTTGAGGATATTTTTTCTACTTTTGGAGATATATTTGAAGATTTCTTTGGTTTCGGAGGGAAGAGATCAAGGAGAACAAGAATAAGAAGAGGTAATGACCTTAGATACGATTTAGAGTTGACCCTTGAAGAGGCCTATAGAGGAAAGGAGGAGGAGATCGTTTTCGGGAAATGGGAATCCTGCGATATATGTAGTGGCACTGGGATCACGCCAGGAAGCGAGCCAGGTATTTGCCCTAACTGTCATGGTAGAGGTGAGATTGTCCATTCTCAGGGTTTCTTTCAGATCAGAACAACCTGTTCAACATGCAATGGTACAGGTCAGGTCATAGTTGACCCATGCCGCAGATGTAGAGGTAAAGGAAAAAGAAAGATTGAAAGGAGGGTCCTGGTAAAGATACCGCCAGGTGTGGATATTGGTACACAATTGAGGATTAAGGGAGAAGGAGAGAGTGGAGAAAATGAGGGGCCGCCAGGGGATCTTTTTGTTGTGATCTATGTTAAGGAGCATGAGTTTTTTGTTAGGGATGGGGATGATCTTAAATGTCAGGGTACAGTATCTTTTGTACAGGCAGCTTTAGGGGCTGAGGTTTCTATCCCTGTTCTGGATGATGATAAGGAGAGGGGTATTGCTATCCCAGAGGGGGCACAACCAGGGGAGATCATCAGACTCAAAGGTAAGGGTATGCCATGCCTGAGGAGAGGAAGAGGATATGGTGACCTCTTTGTTCAGGTTATGGTTAAAATACCTACCAAGCTGAGCCAGAGGCAGAGGGAGTTACTGGTGGAATTTAGCGAGCTTGAAAAGCGAAAGATCGGTGCGAAGAACAGAGATTTCTGGGATAAAATAAGGGGAATATAGGAATTAAGATAATTAATATGTGAGAATTTAGCTGATGGATAAGGAAAACTTAGAATATTTTAGGGGCTTACTCCAGAACCAGCTTGATGAGCTTATTGAAGAGGCCTTAAGGACAATCAATGGAATGACCAATTTGAAGGATAATTTTCCTGACCCATCTGATAGGGCTGCTCTGGAGACAGACAGAAATTTTCTCTTAAGGATAAGGGATAGAGAAAGAAAGTTGATTGAAAAGATCAAAGAGGCCCTTGAGAGAATAGATAATGGCTCCTTCGGGATATGCGAGGTATGCGGTCAAGAGATAGGAGAAGAGAGACTGAGGGCAAGGCCGGTTACTACCCTATGTATTGACTGTAAAAAGAAACAGGAGGCCAGGGAAAAGGCTAGGGGTTTATGAGGGAAGCAGGACGATATGAAAATTGCTTACCTTGATTGCTTTTCCGGTGTAAGCGGGGATATGTTTGTTGGTTCCTTACTCGATGCTGGCTTGCCTGTTGAAGAACTTGAAAGGATCATCTCCGGGCTTAAGATAGATGGTTACAAGATATCAGTAAAAAGGGAGGAAAGAAATAATATCTTTGGGACAAGATTCTCTGTCCTTTTGCAAGAAGAGGATCAAAGGGGCCGATATTTAAAGGAAATAAAAGAGATATTTAAAAGTAGCGATCTTCCTTTATCAGTTATTGAAAGATGCATCCGGATCTTTGAAAAGCTGGCAATGATTGAAGGTGAAATACACCATATTTCACCAGATGAGGTACATTTTCATGAGCTTGGTGCAGTTGACTCTATTATTGATATAGTGGCAGCCGTTGTGGGGATTCATCTTTTGGGTATTGAGAAGCTTTTTGTTTCAAGGATCCCTGTAGGTACCGGAATTATAACAGGTGCCCATGGAATGATCCCAGTTCCTTCCCCAGCAGCTATAGCACTTTTGAAGGGTATTCCTATCTATTGTAGCGGTCAGGATGTTGAAATGGTTACCCCTACAGGAGCAGCCTTAGTTACCTCGCTTTGTTCTTCATTCGGTCCTATGCCTCCAATGATCATAGATAAAGTAGGTTACGGGGTAGGGAGTAGAACCTTAGCTGACAGGCCCAATCTTTTACGCATTCTGGTTGGAAATGATATCGATAAACAGAGGTCAGAGACGGTGGTAGTATTGGAGTCAAACCTGGATGACATGAGCCCTGAATTGTTGGGTTATCTGATGGATAGTCTCTTTGATGCAGGTGCCAAGGATGTTAGCTTCTCCCACATCCAGATGAAAAAAAATAGGCCCGGTATCCAGCTCCAGGTAATCGGACAGCCTGAAGATGAGGAGAGGCTTATTACTATCATCTTCAGGGAGTCAACCACATTGGGGATTCGCATTAGCTATAGCCATCGGGCGGTTTTACAACGGGGAGAGTTGATGGTTGACTCGCCATGGGGAAAGATGAGGGTCAAAAAGGTCATCAATCAGGATGGAGGAGCAGTCCTTTTACCTGAATATGAGGAATGCAGTAGAATAGCAAAAGAGAACAATATTGCCTTAAGGGATGTTTATGCATGGGCAGCACAGCCCTTTCAAAACATCCTTAATCCGCTGGGGCCACAAGCGAATCCAGGGACTTACCTACCCGAAAACCATCAGGCCTTTCGTTACTAAAGAGTTAAAAACTCAAAGTAAGTGCTGCGTAAGGGCCAGACATATCATAATCAAAGGTCAAGTCATCTTCATCTATATCTATGATAAATCTTCTGTAACCTCCGTGAATATCCATAAAAGGGAAGGGAGTCCATGATATATCACCCATGAGCTCATAAATTATATTTTCTGAATAGCTGATAGCAGCTCCCCTTAATCTGGCCTCGAGGATATCAGCCAGTATTCCTATATGTAGATTAAGGCCAACCATGGGGATGGGCATGGTGAAATCTTCTTTTTCATCAATTCCTGTGGTCTTCAGGCCCACGTCACCATCTAAATATTTGACCTGGAAGACACCACCAAGAGAAAATCCGGCCAGAATATTTTCCAGATCCAAAAGATCGTATTGATATAGAAAATCCATCATCTTATATTCAATTGAGGAACTTACCTCGGCGCTGCCTGGATAGGTCACTCCCCTGAATTTAATCTCATCGGTAAGCGTCTTTCTGCCCGAATAGTCAATATCTGTATGAGTAAAAGAGAGATGATGGTTGCCAAGCCCAACAAAAACCTCAACAGAGGGATAATCCTCATCCTCAATCCCAAGGTCTTCATCAAAATCAATGGTTGTGCCAACGATACTGGCCTCATCCACTTTTACGGTACCCCCAAGAGAGGGGAACCAGTAGTAGCCTCTTGCCCCAACCTCAAGAGCCAATGATGATCCTGATAAAAGCACTACAGCTAACAACAAAGATAGAGCTGGATATATCTTTTTCATTAGGCTCATCCTTCTTATAAAATTATTTTTTCAAATTTGCCTTTGCCAGGGGAAGTAGAGGTGATTCCTTGAACTGATTTACAAAGTCCTTAAAAATTTCACTTGACATCTCTTGTTGGCCGCTTAGGGCATAGACCCTACCAAGAGAAAACATAGCCTCTTCTTTGAGAAAGTTGTTTTCGTCCTCAACTATCTTTTTAAGATGGTTTATAGCTGATTGATAATCTTCTTTTGCCTCATATGCAACAGCAAGACCAAAGTGAGCCATAGAAGGGTAAATGGAGCTAGATTTATCTCTTTTCAGATAGGTCTGGTATAGAGATATGGCCTCGTCATATTTCCCCTGGCCAAATTTTAGGTAGGCCAACTGGGGTATGGCCAGTGTAGCCATCTTTGTCCTGCCATATCCCTTTATGAGCTTATCAAGTTCCGCAATAGATCTTTTGATGTTATCCTGGGCAGTCTCAGGGGAAAGATCTGAGACTAACATCTTGTAAGCAAGATTGTAAGCAGCCAGGGCCTTTTTATTTAAATGCCTGAAGTAGAGACTGACCCCAATAACAATGACAACAATAATCATTATAGTTAAGATTATGTATTGAATCTGTTTTGCATGAGCAGAGACATATTGGGCGACCCTGTTAGAAAGGCTAATAAATTCATCGTCCTTTTTAAGGAGTTCTTTTCTGGTTACCCTCTTTTTGGCCATAATCTCAAAACCTGCATTGTCTTAATGAAAGTAATTAACAGATGTATAACGTTTCTTCAAGAAAAATATTTGTGCTTGTTATATTTCTTGTGCTTGCCCTGTTGAATTAAATGTAACAGTTCAGCCACTAAGCCTGCCCTGGCGCGAGTTCCTTAGCGTATAATGCA
>CAZMUW010000154.1:0-4471 GCA_964569645.1 uncultured Desulfobacteraceae bacterium
CATTCCAATTGTGAGCGAAGCGAACTAAGTTCATAGTATAGGAAATCCCATTTTTCACCCCCTCCCCCTAACCCCCTCCCGCCAGGGGAGGGGGAATAATAGTGCTCCTTTAAAGTCCCCTCCCCCTTGACGGGGGAGGGTTAGGGTGGGGGTGGTAACTCGACAAAGTGAACTAAAGTTATAAGTTAAAAGTTAAAGGGTGGTCCAAAATCGCTAACTTTAGGCACTTTCACCTTTAGGCACTTTTAAATCTTAAATGGATATGAAAATAATTATTGGATCGGATCATGCCGGATTTGATTTAAAGGAGGAGATAGAGAGTTTTTTGTCAGAAAAAGGTGACTGTACTGTCAAGGATATAGGGACATTCAATCATGACCCAGTTGACTACCCAATCATCGCCCATGAGGTAGCTAAAGACATTTCTGAGAAGAGGTTTAACAGGGGGATATTAATATGTGGCTCAGGGATAGGCATGTCAATAGTTGCTAACCGGCAAAAAAATGTCAGGGCTGCCCTTTGCCATAATCTCTATACAGTCAGGCTTAGCAGAAAGCACAATGATGCAAATATACTTGTCCTCGGAGGCAGGGTTCTGGGTCCTGGCCTTGCCTTAGACATGGTGGATCTTTTTTTAACTACCGATTTTGAGGGAGGCCGACATCAAAGGCGGTTGGAGGAGATTGATATCACCTAATCCGCCGGACTAAAATGGGCCTGAATAATGACAAAAGAAGGCCAAGGGTAACAACAAGACCTTCCTGGCCGGAATATTTTATGTCCATTGCAAGGCTGGTAGCCACAAGGTCAACCTGCCTGAGGAGGGAGGTTGGCGCAGTGTTGGTGAAAGATAAGAGGATACTGGCCACGGGCTATAATGGAGCACCAACTGGTATAATACACTGTAAGGATACTGGCTGCCTGAGGGAGAAGTTAAAGATAAAGTCAGGTGAAAGGCATGAGCTCTGCCGGGGCCTTCATGCCGAGCAGAATGTAATTATACAGGCAGCCTATTACGGCGCTATGACTAAGGGAACAACCCTTTACTCTACCCACATGCCTTGCATCATTTGTTCGAAGATGCTGATTAATGCAGGGGTAGAAAAGATCTTTTATGTGGATGGTTACCCAGATCCTCTGGCAGATGAGATAATGTCTGGGGCAGATATAGAATTAGTGAGGTTAACGATATGAAGTGTCCATTTTGTGGGGAGATAAAGAATAAGGTCATTGATTCCAGGCTCAGTAAAGATGGCAGGACGATACGCAGAAGGAGGGAGTGCATCATTTGTGAAAAGCGCTTCACCACCTATGAAAAGGTTGAGGCAGTTTTGCCTATGGTGGTTAAAAAGGATGGAAGAAGAGAGCCTTTCAATCACGAAAAGATCAGGGCAGGCATTCAGAAGGCCTGTCAGAAGAGGCCAATAAGCATTAATAAGATTGATGATTTCGTTGATTCCCTGGGCCAGCTATTTCAGGAAAGTGGCCATAGAGAGATAAACAGCTCTGATATTGGTGAGAGTGTGATTGAAAAACTTAAAGAATGGGATGATGTTGCCTATGTCAGGTTCGCATCTGTTTACCGGCAATTCAAGGATATAAATGAGTTCATGACCGAACTGAAGGACCTTCTCGATGAAAGAAGAAGAGCAGATGAATAGCGTGGATGTTGATGAAATATTTATGAAAAAGGTGCTTCGGCTGGCAAGAAGAGGCCTGGGCTCGACATCTCCAAATCCTGTTGTAGGGGCGCTTGTAGTCAAAAATGGCCAGATTATTGGCTCAGGATATCATAGAAAGGCAGGGGCCCCACATGCCGAAATAGAGGCCTTATCTATGGCAGGTGAAAGGGCAAAGGGGTCCACCCTGTTCGTTAATCTGGAGCCCTGTAACCATTATGGCAGAACCCCACCATGCACAAAGGCCATATTGAAAAGTGGCATCAAGAGGGTTGTTGTGGGCATAGCTGATCCTAATCCAAATGTTACTGGCGGCGGATGTAAGTTTCTTCGCTCTAAAGGTGTAGAGGTGAAATACGGTGTGTTAGAAGAAGAGTGCACCAGACTAAACGAGGTTTATATAAAGTATGTAAAAAAGGGTAAGCCCTTTGTAATTTTGAAGGGGGCCCTTACCCTTGATGGATGGATAGCTACAAAAACAGGTAACTCAAGGTGGATCACAAATGAAAAATCAAGGAAATTTGTTCACTCCTTAAGAAAAAAGGTGGATGCTATTATGGTTGGGGTGGAAACTATTATAGCCGATAATCCTCTACTATCACCCTATCTGACAGGAAACTCAGCCCCAGATCCTGTTAGGGTGATAGCAGATACAAATTTAAGGGTTCCTTTAGAGAGCAGGGTGTTTAATTCAGGAACATCGGCCTTGACCATTATAGCTTCAGGCAGTAATGTAAGCAGGACAAAGAGAAAAAGGGTAGAAGGGCTCGGGGCAAGGGTTATCAACTGCCAGATGAGAGATGGGCGGATTGATCTGGCCGATTTACTGGATAAACTAGCAGAGATGTCAATAGGCTCTGTTTTAGTAGAGGGTGGGGGAACCATATTCGGCTCAATCATAAGGGAGGGACTCGTTGATAAATTCTACATATTCCTTGCCCCTAAGATCTTGGGTGGCAACAATGGTATACCATTCACTAGAGGACCTGGATGTGATACAGTAAAAGATTGCTTAAACTTAAAGGTTTTGATGGTCAGGAGATTTGATGATGATATTATGATCGAGGCCTACCCGAAAGAAAGTTAAAAAGTGCCTAAAGTGAGCTAAAGTGCCTAAAGTTGACAGGAATTTCGACCATTAACTTATAACTTATAACTTTAGGCACTTTACACTTTAGGCACTTTAGGCACTTTACACTTTAGGCACTTTAAATGTTTACTGGTATTGTTGAAGGGACTGGAGAGGTAAGAAACATCCGGAAGTTAGGTTCAGAGGTTTCATTTATCATAAGGGCCCCTGCCTTCTTTTCTGATTGCCATCCAGGAGATAGCCTTGCAGTTGATGGTGTCTGCTTGACCATAACCAAGGTAAGAGGAGACCTGTTTGTTCTGGATATTTCAGCTGAGACCCTTAACAGAAGCACGTTAGGCAAATTAAGACAAGGTGAGATGGTAAATCTTGAACGGGCACTTAGATTGTCTGACCGATTAGGTGGACACCTTGTTAGCGGTCATGTGGATGGTACAGGGATAATTGAGAGGATTGAAAGGCTGCAAAGATCATGGATTATTCAGATTGGTATCGATCGATCCTTAAGCAGGTATTTGATAGAGAAGGCCTCTATTGCCGTAGATGGAATCAGCTTAACCATCAACAGATTTATGGAATCCTCCTTTGATATAAATATTATACCCCAGACGGCGAGTGTAACTACAATCTTAAGGAAAAGGGTTGGCGACAGGATAAACATAGAGATAGATCTGATTTCTAAGTATATAGAGAGGTTCTTCCTTCATGGCAGATTAGCCATATCCAAAGGAACACCATCAAGGATTGATAGAGATATGTTGATCAGGTATGGTTTTGGAGGTGGTGATGGGGATTTCTGATATAGAGGGTGCACTCGAAGAGTTAAGACAAGGTAAGATGATTATCCTCGTGGATGATGAGGACAGGGAAAACGAGGGCGATTTGACAATGGCTGCTGAGAAGGTCACCCCCGAGGATATTAACTTTATGACTAAATATGGAAGAGGCCTGATTTGTCTATCCCTCCATCCGGAGATAATTGAAAGACTAAATCTTCCCCTGATGGTTCAAGATAATCGGTCTCGTTTCCAGACCGCTTTTACTGTTTCCATAGAGGCAAAGAATGGAGTAACTACAGGTATATCCACTGCTGACAGGGCACATACTATCCTTACAGCTGTAGCTGATGATGCCTCACCTGATGACCTGGTTCAGCCAGGGCATGTGTTTCCCCTAAGGGCAAGGAGAGGGGGAGTACTTTTCAGGGCCGGGCAGACCGAGGGTTCTGTAGATCTGGCCAGACTTGTCGGTCTAAAGCCGGCAGGGGTTATCTGTGAGATAATGAATGAGGATGGTACCATGGCCAGAAGACCTGACCTTGATGGATTTGCTAAAAAACATGGTCTTAGAGTAGTTACCATTGCTGATATTATTGCCTACCGTATGAGAAATGAGTCCTTTGTCCATAAGGAGGCAGAAACGGTTTTGCCAACCCCATTTGGCGAATTCAAGGCAATAGCATTTAGCAATGAGCTCGATAATAATGAGCATCTGGCCTTAGTAAAGGGCGAGATTGATCCTGACAAAGATATTCTGGTCAGGGTTCATTCTGAATGTTTAACAGGGGATGCCCTTGGTTCTTATAGATGTGACTGTGGAGATCAATTGAAAAAAGCCCTTGAGATGATCGATCAGGATGGACTGGGAGTTCTCATCTATTTAAGGCAGGAAGGTAGGGGAATAGGTTTTGCCAATAAGCTTA
>CAZMUW010000155.1:0-4470 GCA_964569645.1 uncultured Desulfobacteraceae bacterium
GGGGCCATAATTCCACTATTCCATTATTCCAATTGGGGCGAAGCCCCTAAGTTCACATCCTTTTTTATGCCATTCCTTATGTACCGAATCATTTGTTCTTTGTTTAACCCTTTACCATTTACACATTCTTTTACCAATAGTTTTTTAAGAGAACCCGGTTCTTTCGTAAAAAACTTGAAATGATTTTTTATGTGCAAGCGCGGGGATGAGCCCTTCATTCCTCAGGATAAACTCAGCGGACTAAGTTCAAATAAAAGTTACTTTTTTATTGACAAATCCTTTTCTTTTATTTATAGTTCTCAAGAAATGTTTTAAGGGCGAAGGATATGGCAAAAAAATCATTCTTTTCAAACAACAGATCTTTTTTGTATTGGTTTTTTAGCTTTATCTATGCCCGCGGTCCTGATTAAAGGTACCAATAAAGGGATTATCAGGCCGTGGAAAGATCAATAATTTCCACGGCCTTTTTTATTATCTTTAAACCTTAAAAGGAGGGAAGGGAAAATGTCTGTTTCTAAAAAAATTAAAGGCTCAATTGAGAAGGCGTCATGGGTAAGGAAGATGTTTGAAGAGGGTGCTCTCAGAAAGGCAAGATATGGCCCCGAGAATGTCTATGATTTTAGCTTAGGCAACCCAAATCTTGAACCCCCAGCCAAGTTTAAAGAAATCTTAAAGGAATTGGCTTCTAATAATTCTTCAGGTATGCATAGATATATGTCGAATGCCGGATTTACTAAAACAAGGGAGGCTGTAGCTGATTATTTGAGCAATCTAAATAGTCTTTCCTTTGGTCCTGAGGATATAGTTATGACAGTAGGAGCGGCTGGGGCCTTGAATGTGGTTCTGAAAGCTATCCTCAATCCAGGGGATGAGGTAATTATCCCAGCACCCTATTTTATGGAATACAATTTTTACATAGACAATAATGGTGGTATACCCAAAACAATCAACACCAATCCTGACTTTTCCCTCGATCTTTTTACCATTGAAAAGGCTCTAAGCTCCAATACTAAAGCGGTATTGATAGACAACCCTAACAATCCAACAGGAAGGCTATATAGAAAGGATGAGCTGACTCAATTGGGTGAGCTGTTGACCCAATACAGCCAAAGATATGGGGGGCCAATCTATCTGATATCTGATGAGCCATATAGTAAGATCATCTATGATGGTTTGATATGTCCCTCTATCTTCGATGCATATAGGGAGAGTTTTTTGGTGACCTCATTTTCAAAAGATCTATCCCTGGCCGGGGAAAGAATCGGGTATATCGCTGTTCATCCCCTCATTGCTGAAAAGGATATCATTATAGAGGGACTCATTCTATGCAATAGAATACTTGGATTTGTGAATGCCCCTGCAATGATGCAACGGTTGATACCGTTCCTTTTGGAGGATAGTGTTGATGTAACCCTCTATCAACAGAAAAGAGATATCCTCTGTAAAGGCATGGAGGCGGCTGGCTATCGTTTTACCAAACCAGAGGGGACATTTTACCTTTTTCCTGAAACCCCTATTCCGGATGACGTGGAGTTTGTTCGCTCTCTCCAAGAGGAAAATATTCTTACAGTACCGGGTTCAGGTTTTGGCGGCCCCGGGCATTTCAGGATTGCTTACTGTGCAGAAGACAAGTCAATTGAAAGGGCCCTCCCCAGTTTTGCCCGGGCAATGGAAAAATATCGATAGGTACCTTCTCGTGTATTCAAAGGTACTTCATTCTCGGGCTACCTCGATAGGAAAAACGACAACTCAGGTGTCGGATACCTGTGAGATCTTGGTGTCAAAGTTTAAAGCGCCTACAATGCCTTGAATTTAGACAGATTTTAACTTTTAACTTTAGCTCACTTGCTTTCTTACATGTCAAAACTGTTTAAGATTATCACTCTTGGTTGCAAGGTAAACCAATACGAGTCTGCCTTTATTGAAGAATCATTGATAGATATGGGCTGCCAGAGGGCCAATCAAGATAGGGAGGCAGGGCTAATAGTGATCAATACATGTATTGTCACAGCCAGAGCAAGCTATCAATCCAGGCAGGCTATAAGAAGGGCTATGAGGGAAAATCCCGGGGCTATTATTGCTGTTATCGGATGCTACGGGCAGGTCTTTCCCGGTGAATTATCTAAGATTAGAGGAGTAGATTTAATTGCAGGAAATAAGGGAAAGAGCTCACTTCCGGGGCTTTTGGTAAAAGCCAGTCACTATAATCATCCCTTTATTGCAAGAGAGGACTTCGGGTCCCTTAACCCTTTTGAACAGATTCCTATTAAGAGTTTTTCAGATAAAACCAGGGCCTTTTTGAAGATACAGGACGGATGTGAATCCTTCTGCTCTTACTGTATTGTGCCTATAGCCAGAGGTCCTCTTAGGAGCCTTGAACCTGATAAGGTTATCAGATTGCTTAAGGGCTTAGAGAGAAATGGCTATAAAGAGGTTGTGCTCACAGGGATTCACATTGGGAAATATGGCTCAGATTTGATGGAGGGCATAAATCTAACTAAGTTACTACTTGAGATTGGCAAAAATAGACTCCAGCTAAGGATAAGGCTCAGCTCACTTGAGCCAACAGAGATAGAACCAGAGTTGATTAAATTGATGGCAAGCCATGATTGGCTTTGCCGCCACTTTCACATCTCTTTACAAAGCGGTGATGATGCGGTCTTAGGGAGGATGAATAGGCACTATTCGACCAGGATGTTCACCGGGCTTATACATGATATAAATCGCATTGTCCCCAAGGTCTCTATAGGAGTTGATGTCCTGGTTGGTTTTCCCGGAGAAAGCGACAGGGCATTCAATAATACCTTTGATCTCTTAAAGGATATCCCTATAAGCTATCTGCACGTTTTCCCCTACTCAAGAAGAGAGGGGACTGTTGCAGCAAGATTTTCTGATCAACTTGAACACAAAAGGATTAAAGAGAGGGCCTTTCTCTTAAGGCGTCTTGATAAGAAAAAGAGAAAGATCTTCTGGGGTAATCTAGTGGGCGAAACCTTTTCGGTTCTAACCGAGGGATGGATACCCGGAGATAGGGGCTTAATCCGGGGCTTGAGCGATAATTATGTTAGGGTTATCTTTCCTTCCAATAGTCTTATTAAAAATAAGATTGTAAACGTGAGGGCAGAAGGTGTAACAGAAAAGGGAATTGCCGCTCAGCAATTAGTAGATTAGTTAAGAATCTATTGAAATAGTTCAGCCACAAAGTCACGAAGACACTAAGTTATACTATAGTTCATTTAATGCCATTTTCAATAAACGGTATATGCTGCATCTACAGTTTTTCAGCTATTGATTCTTCTCGTTTTGATAAGGTTTTATAATTCATATTCCTTCTTTGTGTCTTTGTGCCTTAGTGGCTGAACTGTTACAGTTTATTTTATTTCCAGGATTTCGAATTCCTGGACACCACCGGGGGTTTTTACCTTGATAGCATCCTCTTCCTCCTTGCCGATAAGGGCCTTTCCCAAAGGTGAGGTAACCGATATCTTGCCATTCTCAGGGTCAGACTCATACGGCCCAATCAGCTGATATATTACATTCCGGTTGTTATCAATGTTTCTCAGCTCTACTGTCGTGCCAAAGATAATCTTTTCGGTTTGCTCCTTATCTATCTCAATTACCTCTGATCTGCTAATTGCCATCTCCAGCTCATTTATTTTGCCCTCTAAAAAGGACTGTCTTTCCTTGGCTGCATGGTACTCTGCATTTTCACTTAAATCCCCATGAGATCTTGCCTCTTCAATGGCCTTGATATTCTTGGGCCGCTCAACAGTAAGAATATCGTGCAATTCCTGCTTTAGTTTTTCCAATCCCTTTCTCGTAATTGGCACTTTATCTATCATGAATAGTCTCCTTCCTGGAGTTGGGCCCTAAATCAATCTTTGAACTTAACCCAAGACCCTACCATTTTGACTATAAGCCGTCAAACAGTTAATCGAATTTTGGCATTTTTTTGAAATGCTGTAATTTCGGCCATTTATGCCATAGTTCAGGATTAGATCAGAGGGAAGGAGTGAAGAGTTTATGGAATGATTTATCTTGGTTTTATAATCTTTTTCAGGCGGAAAAAGTATAGATTAGATCTGGTATACTTAAATTTTTTGGTCCTTTATTTTTCATAGTGGCAGTAACTTTTAGTCCAAAGATATTTAAGCAATATGTAGTCATAACTTCAAGCTTCTTTGGCATCTTGCGTAAATTAGACCAATTCTTATTTTAATTGCCTCAATAGATATCTGCACTCATCCCGAGTAATTTTCCCTGACTCCATAGGTATTTTTTCACCCGCCCAAGATCTGGATTCGGCTTCCGGCTCGTAGAACCTACAGCTCGGAGAGACTCTCCCTGCCTGCTATGCCTGATCCCCATGCCAAAGAAGACTCCACTGTGTTTCTCAGAAGGTAATAGTTCAGCACCCCCTACCCCGCAGTGTCCTTCCAGTGCACTTGCCCGCTTCTTCCCGGAAGGCAA
>CAZMUW010000156.1:0-2412 GCA_964569645.1 uncultured Desulfobacteraceae bacterium
GCCCAGACCTGGCTTTCGTAAGCCTGAGAGCGCTACAAAGTCGTCGCGCCAGGGCAGGCTGGCTTTCGTAGATCTTAGAACTATATGAAGTCGTCGTGCCAGGGCGGACTTGGTGCCTTGGTGGCTACCTGAACAGTTACGAGTTTTGTAATATTTCTTTCATCTTGTCTCCTTTTGTAATCAGAATTCAGGAGAGCTAAAGGGCCTAAAGTTTAAATTGTCTAAGATTTGAGCAGAAAATCAGACTTTGTTTTCTCCCAGGATAACCCATCGGTAGTTTGCGCCAATAGAGGTTCTTGATTATTTGTTCAACATGTCACGAATCTTCTTTAGTGTTTTGGAATCGGAAACACTTATCATCTTCTTGATCGCCTCCCGTTCGCTAGTTAGAGGCTTCTCTTCAGGTTCAGCAATCTCGACGTTCAGTATCTCTCTAATGGCTTTTACCAGACGGGCCGGAGTAACCGGTTTTTCCATGGTATATCTTGGACGATGTCGCATAGCGAAGGCGGTAAACTTCTCGATATCCTCACTTCCGAGTTCATCATGTGCATGAGCGGTGATAATGATTACCGGAATGTTGGCCCACTTATCGTTCCTTCGCAGTTTACGCATAAGCTGAATCCCCGATAGTCTTGGCATAACCAGGTCGAGCGTCATTAAATCAGGAGGGTTTGCCTCTATCTTTTCCAGGGCCTCAATTCCATCCACGGCAGTTTCAACATTAAAGCCGGCATCTTCAATGCATGCAGCTAGAAAATTGCGTACGTCCGGCTCGTCATCCACCACCAGAATATTTTTCTCCGATGCATGTGCCATTGTTCACCTCCCTTGATATTGAAATTACATATGCATAATGGAAGAGAATTGGGTAATATCTGCCTTAGAGATCTTCCTCCCATTTAATGAATCCCGGATTGACGTCAACCATTGCATTTACGATCAGCTCTACCAACCCACCATAGGTTAATCCCTCTCTCTCAAGAAGTTCGTAGTGTTCAATCATGTCTCGGAATTGGCCCTTACAGTTGGAGCAGGGGGCACAGAGGTATTTCTTCGTTTCAGGGCCCCTACAGTCTGAAAAGGCATTGAGTATCTGCTCCAGTTTCTTGCGTCCCGCAACCTTGAACCGCCACTCCGGAATGGTATTACGACTCATTATGGCCAATCCACTGCCGCCTCCGCAGCAATAGTTGAACGGACCGTGAGGATGCATTTCCCTGAATTGCGGGCAGAGCTTCTCCAATACCTCACGTTGCGGTTTTATGATGCCCATCAGTCGCGTCAGATTGCAGGGGTCATGCATGGTGACAGGGAAATTGTTGCGCTCAGGATCTAATTTAATCTTGCCGGACATAACTATATCACGCAACAGCGGGAAGCAGCTTTCACGGGGGATGCTCAGTTCTCCTGGAAGCACGCGGTCGGCTATTACCGTAAGCGCTTTATGCGCATGACCGCACTCGCCCAGAACAATCTTTTTGACCCCGAGTTTTTTTGCTGCCTGAGCGTGCAGCAATGCGGTTCGCGCAAATTGTATATCATCGTAAAAAACACCGTAATTGATGTTGTCGTAGGCAGCGAGTTCACTTGACATTGTCCATGAAATTCCTGCTGCTTGAAATATGATGGAAAATGCGGCGACGTTTTCAGGCCATGCGATGATCTCGCCTGCATTATGGATGAGCAGAATGTCGGCACCTTCCACATCCCATGGAGTCTTAAACTCATAGCCGGTCTCTTCGGAGAAGTCCTCGTCGATAAACTCCAGGCTGTCTCTAACTACCAGTTTGTTCATTCCGGTGGAAGACCCTACCTTAAGTTGAAGCATGGAGCCCTTCTCGTGTAGTTCGGGGGTGGCAATCCCCATTTCCTGGCTAAAGATCTTGCGGATTTCCCTGGATATCAGGGCATTGTCGGCTCCGATGGGACACGTCTGCGCACAGCGCCGGCATAGGTTGCACCGATAAGCCAGCTCACCAAGCCGTGCGATGGTTCGCCAGTTCAGGTCCAGATCGCCGCTGCGCCACTTTGCCAGATGTTCCTTCTTCACATACTTCTTATAGATCCTCCGAAACACTTCACTGCGGTAAGTCGGACGATACATCTCGTTTTTTCCACTTGCCTCATATATATGGCAGGCGTCGGAGCAGGTATTGCATTTCGCACAATGTTCCATGGTAGTTTCCAGCATAGACAAAAATGTCCAGTTATTTTCCTTTGTAAACAGCTTTCGCATTCCCTTGATAAACTTGTTTACCAGCTCTTCTTCCTCTTCCTTGGTCTTTGGTCTCGGGATTGGAAGGATACAGGTGTCGTCTAATATACAGGCATATTGCTCCTTGGTTTCTTCCGGAATCTCGCTCCATTCTTGATCGTCAAAATCCCCGGGGAGGGGCATCAGGTCGTCTA
>CAZMUW010000156.1:2512-4455 GCA_964569645.1 uncultured Desulfobacteraceae bacterium
GCAAGCCCAATCAGCTTGGTCAAAGCGGTGATGGGTCCGATGGCAACACCGGCAAGCCCGGCGATTGCGCCAATAACCACCAGGGCAATGAATGCGGCCGTTAGATAGAGCCCCAGATGAAAAGAATAGGTCAGATACCACAGGGGCCGGTTGTTTTCCCAAACAGTCTTCAACAGTATTATCTCCTCAAGCATAGCCTTCCACTCACGGATCAGCGATTTTTCTCGCGGTTTTTCCCACCAGTCCACCTCCTCCATATAACTTCCGCCGTAAGAAGCTCGCTTACCCTCGTGGGGGACCGGGTAAAGCTCCCAACGGACGTGCATCGGATTTCTCAGGTATCCAACCAAACGATATACAATTGCCGATATGAATACAATCACCGCTAAATAGGCGATCACATAAACGAGTAAGGACATGCTATTCCTCCTTTTGCAAAATTATCGTTAAGGGCTATTTACCGAAACATGGCCTTAGGGTTATTAGTTTGTATGGCTACTTTGACAAAAGATCCGCTACCATCTTCAATAGCTGTTCCTTATCAATGGGCTTGGCCATAAAACCTTCCGGCTCAGGAAACCCGCCGAGCCTTTTTAGGAAGCTTCTTATTGAATCGCCGAGAGCGGTAATGATGATGACCGGTATGTCTCTTAACTCATCATCTTTCTTGTATTGACGATACGTTCGAAGCCCGGATTGATCCGGCATGGCTATGTCCAGCGAGATCAGATCGGGTTTTTCTGTTCGGGCTCTCTCAAAGGCTTCAACACCGTCTACAGCTGTAACTGTATCGTAGCCGTTATCCTGGAAAAGTGCGGTTAAATAGGTCAAAACATCCTGCTCGTCCTCTACAACCAGGATCTTCTTCTTTTCGCTCATAATTTTACTCTTCCTTGTTTTGGTTAGTTATTTGCTTCTATCTGTTATTGCCTATGTTTTGCCGGATACTATCTGTTAAATCGTTTCCCGAAATGCGGTCTTGAGATTATCTTGAGATTTGAGACACTCTATAATACAAGCAGAATACAGTTAGCACATGTCATATCAGATGGGTCAGGCTCAGACTTATGTAGGATTTTTGGAAAGCGCCTTCATTGCCCAAGAATCTCATTCACCTTAGCCAATAACTCAGAGCTGTCAACAGGTTTCTCCATGTAAGCAACCGGTGGTTGAACTTTTTTACGTGTATGGATAAATCTCTTGAAGTCCTTCGAAATACCGGTGATTATTATCACAGGAATATCTTTTGTTTCAGGGGTTTCTTGAATATTCCGGAAAGCCCTTACACCCGATTCTTCCGGCATGGTGATATCAAGGGTTATCAGGTCGGGCTGGTTGCCTTTTGCCTTTTCGAAACATTCCTTACCGTCAGTTGCAGTTAACACCTCGAAACCGTTATCCTGGAAAAAAGTACTCAGGAAATTCAACATATCAGGTTCGTCCTCAACCACGAGGATCTTTTTTGGGATCTGGCTCATTTCAACATCTCCTTCCTTTTGACGAGCTGGTAAGAGCTGGTCGCCCGTTGGAGTCGTTAACTAGACGTCTCGGAAATTCTACAACTTATTGTAATTACAGTATATTATTAAAGCAATCCTTTTTCCCTAGCTCATGGGATAATGGAATGTTGGAATAGTGGATAGTAAGAATTGAATATTGATAATTGTCGATTGAATATTGATGTTGGAAATTCACAATTGTCAATAGTCAATATTCAATAGTCATTTCAATTGAACCCATCATTCCATTACTCCATTAATCCCTGGCCCAGACCTGGCTTGGAAAGCACGAATTCCGCCCACTTAGCTGCTGAAATATTCCAGCGACAACAGCGTGTTCCAGGCAAGTCGCGCCAGGGCGGGCCAACACTCCAATTGCGAGACGAAGTGGAGCTAAGTTCATAGTATAGGAAATCCCATTTTTAAACCAATAAAAACTGGCCC
>CAZMUW010000157.1:0-4443 GCA_964569645.1 uncultured Desulfobacteraceae bacterium
CGAAGCCCCTAAGCTCGTCTCAGATAAGATGTTTATCATGCATCCTATCAAGGAGTTGATTCACGACCTCTTCTTTGCTCCCTTTTAGTATCTCACCCTCTCTTTTCGTTTTTGGGGAAAAGGTCTTGATAACCCTTGTTAGTGAGCCGGGTAAACCTATCTCCTGGACCTTAACGCCTAAGTCTGCTGCATCCCAGATCTTTATAGGTGCCTTCTCTTTACAGGCGTCGATTAGGAAAGCCACCCCTGGATACCTGGGTTTGTTTACCTCTCCTATGACGGTAATAAGGGCAGGCAGTGGGGATTCCATCCTTTCGTAGCCATCTTCCAATGCCCTCTGGACGATTATCCGCTTTTCATTGATTTCCTCTACCTTTCTGACGTAGGTAAGTTGAGGTAGATTTAGAAATTCTGCTATCTGGGGGCCTATCTGGGCCGTGTCACCATCAATTGCCTGTCTGCCGCAGATGATCAGATCGTATTTCTTTAACTTCCTTATTGCCCTTCCAAGGGTAAATGATGTTGCCCAGGTATCTGCCCCTGCAAGATTCTTATCGGTTAGCAATACCCCCTCATCTATCCCCATCCCGAGTGCCTCTGATATGGCATCTATAGCCTGGGTTGGGCCCATGGAGATGGCAATAGAGTTTCCTCCGCACTGTTCTTTTAAGGTAACTGCCAACTCTATTGCGTGCCTATCATCAGGATTGATAATGCTTTCTACCCCTTCCCTGATAAGGGTACCGGTCTTTGGATCAACCTTGATCTCTGTTGTGTCAGGCACCTGTTTTATGGGTACAATGATTCGCATGTTTATTCTAATATGGAAAACCTGGTCCTCTGGGCCAGGTCAGAGACAGAGGGCTCTGCCTCAGAGTTTTGCGACAAAATCCCCTCTGGGGATGACCAAAGCCGGGTCCTTCGGGCCCGGATTTTTACATAACTCCTTTTTCCTTGAACTCGGCCAGATCGCTTTCAGAATAACCGAGCATATTGCAGAATATTTCACTGTTGTGCTCCCCGAACCTGGGTGGAAAGGAGAGGGTGCTGTCAGAATGTTTGAGAAACGGAGTTACAAAGGGTGGCGGTGCAAGGGTAAGCTCAAGATCTGATTTAGAATCCCTGGATTTAAGAAGCCTCCTTTTAATCAGTGGATCTTCTAATACCTCGGGAACTCTATTAATCTTGCTTATAGGAACCCCGATCTGATTAAATAGCCTTATTAGCTCCTCTGAGGTAACACCAGAGAATATCTTGCTTATCGACTGGTTCAGGTTGACCACATCATGTATTCTCCCCTCGTTTTTTTCATATTCCGGTTTATCTAAGGATTGAAAAAGGGTTAGTTTTACCATGGCCTTCCATTGCCGGTCATTGCCAACCGCCATATATACATAACCATTTTTGGTCTTAAAGACTGAGCAAGGTGCAAAAAATAGGTGGGTATTTCCGTGTCTTGTTATCTTTTGATCAAATGTCGCTGTTAATGTTATCGGTACTGTGAGCCAGGATGTGGCTGATTCCAGCATGGATATATCTATCCCGGATCCTTCCCCTGTCTTTTCCCTTTTTAGCAGGGCCTTCATGAGCAGCCCATAGGCGTGTTCAGCTGTACCCATATCGGCTAAGGGTATACCGAGGGATTGGGGATCACCTTCTGTCTCACCGGTCAGATCCATCAAACCGGACCTCGCCTCTAGAATTGGCTCATAGGCTGCCTCATTAATATCAGGGCCGAAACCCGTTATACCTAACCAGATGATATCTGACTTGATCCCCCTTAGCGCCCCGTAGTCTATACCCAGTTTGGCATAATTCCTTGGTAGTTGATTGGTAGCAAAGATATCTATTTTTAATCCAGTAATCAGATTCTTTAAGATATCCTTACCCCTTTCTTCGGCCAGATTAAGGGTGATCGCCTTTTTCCCTGCATTTATACAGAGGTAATAGGTATTCATCTTTTCTTCTTTAAGGTAGTTCTCACCGACCATCCTGTTAGGATCACCGTGGATAGGGTGTTCGACCCTGATGACATTCATTCCGTCCTGGGCAAGCCTGTATGTAAGGTATGGGAGGGTTGTTGCCTGCTCCAGGGAAAGAACAGTCATATCTTTAAATAGTTCCATAAGAAGTGCCTAAAGTGCCTAAAGTTATAATTGGTTAAGAATCTCAAACCGATTAAACTTCTCACCTGAGCAGCTCTGCTGTTACTAACTTAACCCAACAAACGCAATAGACACAACAAACACAACAAACTTTATCTCCTAAATTCCGGTTTTCTTTTCTCCAGGAAGGCCGAGATCCCTTCTTTGGCAGCATCCGTACAGGCAATCTCAGCAAACCCTCTATAACCTATCTCAAGGGCATCACTAAGATTATCAGCAACAGCCCCAGCTTTTATGGTTTTTGTTATTATAGAAATCGCCTCTTTGCTTAAGGCTAATTTACCGGCCATTGGCTGAGCAGGAATAGTTATCCCAGGGATATCAGCCGGTCGGTCGGGAATCCGCTTTATCCTTCCGTGAATACTATTAACCTCTTTTACTGCCTCCCTTATCATCTCAGGATAATCATCTGTTATTCTGCTGACCATCCCGATATCCACCGCCTCTTTCGCAGTGATGCGCCTGGCAAGGCAGATCATTTCGTGAAATATACTTGCCCCTTGAGGCCATTTCCGATATGGGACAATGCATCCGCCAATCCCTGGTAATATCCCGAGGGTTATCTCTGGAAACTGGAAGGTTGCATTTCTCGTGGCAACCATACTGTGACACCGGATGGCAATCTCCAGCCCCCCACCAAGGGCCAGACCATTTATTGCAGCAACTACCGGCTTGTCCATCTGGTCCATAAACAATTGCACCCTGGCACAATCCTTTGAGTATTGAACCGAGGCATCCCTGTCGCCGAGCATCTCAGGGAATCTACCGATGTCTGCACCTGCCGAAAATGCATTCTCTCCATATCCCGTAATGACAAACCCCTTGACAGAAGGATTATCTATATCCTCCTTTAAGACTGCAAGGATCTCATCATTGATCTCATCACTGATAGCATTCATTGCCTGAGGGCGCCGAATGGTGATAACCTTAACACCATCTATCTCATCGACCAGAAGATAACGCTTGAAGTCCTGATATGCGGAGAAGGATTCCCTTGCTTGAGGAAAGCCTGGCCTTTCCTTCTGAAATCTTCCCATGATGCGATTCACCTCCGCCTCACCAAGATCCCGCATGGTATCAAAGGGTGCCTTCCTGAATCCCAAGGCGATCTGGCAACCAAAGTTGAGGTCTTCCCTTGTTCCGATACCCCTATCGATAATGTCAAATGACTGGGAGAAGAGGATACCCAGCATCCTGTCTCTAATGGTTTCCTTAATATCCTCAGGGACCTCCAATCTGGTGCCAGGGCGATGGGTAAGCCACGTCTCAACTGAGCCAAAAATTGCTGCTGGCCGATAATGGAGGCCTTCTTCCATCTGGAGGGTATTGGTCTCGATGACAATGGGATTACCACGTGCCATATTCATGACATAAAAGGGCCCTGCAAATACAAACTCCTCTAAGACTTTATCAATCTGGCCCGCAGAGGCATGGTCCAGCAAATACGCTGCCTCATTGCACCAATTATCAAAGATCCGGTCTAACATAAAGCAAATAACATTGTCTGTAATGATGGGGGCCTTACCTGTATGGGCAAAAAACCAGAACAGGTAATCAACCACCTCCTGGCTTCCCCCCTCCCAGGTAATTACCTCTACAGGAAGACTCCGCCATGCAGGTGCAAAGAAATGGGTAATGGTGGTCCTTTCCGGTTTCCTCATTTTCAAGAAGAGTCTGTCAGCAGGTATAGAACTGGTGTTTGAGGTGATGATGGTATCTTCTCGTACTATTTTTTCAACCCTATCAAAGATATCCTGTTTTAGGGGAATCCTTTCTGTTGCAGCCTCGATAACCAGATCACAATCCTTAATCTGATCATAGTCCATCGTATAGACAATATTTTTGAGGACTTCCTTTGCCTGATCCTCTTTCATCTTCCTTCTTTCCACTGCCTTCTTTGCATAACCCGCTATCCTCTTTTCAGCATTCTTGAGCGGTTCTTCCACGACATCTACCAGATAGAGTCTGATACCTGGAAGTGCACCTTTTAGATAATATCCGATATCGGGCCCGATGGTGCCAGCTCCGATTATCGCTATCTCCTCCGGAAGGGGACGGGTGGGTTTGATGAATAAGGGATTACATGATGAGGGGTATAGTTTTTTTCCCTGATCCATGGAGCTGCTCCTTCTATATAAGTTTGCAACAATTTTTGTAATAGTTCAGCCACAAAGACACCCCAGTACGATCTGCCGGACCTACGAGGTAAATAATTGAAAATTTAAAATTGGAATTGGTGCCTTTGTGCCCCTGGCCCAGACCTGGCATGCAATGCTTA
>CAZMUW010000158.1:0-4438 GCA_964569645.1 uncultured Desulfobacteraceae bacterium
CTGTGGATAAGCCACCGAACCCTAATGCTGTGCGCGCCCCAGTTCTATCCCGACCTTAAATATTACTTGAAAAAGAATTTGGAGTCAGGTTGCAAATTGTGAATTTTTACCTCTTATCCCTTCCCACACTCATCTATTCACTCGAAACAAAAAGACCACAGCATCCTGAGCTGAATATGGTATTGACACACAGTGATAAATTTGATATACCCTGCGGAAAGGGAGTTCCTATCAACATGACTTGCCTTTACATTCCCCCCTATTCGACATCTCGGCAATTAATTGGCATCAAGAGAGAGGATGAGTAGAGATCAACCTGCATACTTACTGGTGAAGGATAGATCTAATCTTAGCCGTATAGCAGCCGGACTTGAAAGGGAGACGGCTATAGGTGTGGATCTCGAGGCTGATTCCATGTTCCACTATCAGGAGAAGGTCTGCCTCATCCAGATCTCCACACCCTTACAGGATATCCTGGTGGATCCTCTATCGTTGGATGATCTCTCACCTCTTTCGCCGGTCTTTGCAGACCCGAATATCCGAAAGGTGTTCCATGGAGCCGATTATGATATACGCTCCCTCTACAGAGATTTCGGCATTGAGGTGAACTCCCTCTTCGACACCCAGATTGCGGCAAGGTTTCTTGGAATCAGGGAAACGGGTCTTGCCCGCCTTCTCAAAGAGAGGTTCGGAGTGCTTGTTGAGAAGAAGTATCAGAAAAAGGACTGGTCAGAGAGGCCATTGCCCGCTGCCATGCTTGCCTATGCGGTTCAGGATACCTGTCACCTCCTCCCCCTCAGCCGGATACTGGAGAAAGAACTGCGGGTCAAGGGCAGGCTTTTCTGTGTGGAGGAGCAGTGTGAGCTTCTGAGCAATGTGCGCCCTGTTCCTCCGGATGGTAATCCGCTCTTCCTGAGATTCAAAGGGGCCAGCAGGCTTGATCCCAGAGGCCTGGCAGTACTGGAATCGATCCTGCAATTAAGGGATGATACGGCCAGACGCAGGGATCTTCCCCCCTTCAAGATCCTCGGAAACGCACCGATCATGGAGATCGTGGAGAGGAAGCCGGTGACCGAAAAAGACCTTGGGCGTATAAAGGGATTGAGTGCCAGGCAGGTAAGGATGTTGAGCCGTTCCATCCTGAAAAAGACAGATGAATCCGCAAAACTACCGGAAAATGAGCTCCCGGCATTCCCCAGGAATACCGAAGAGCGGACCGGTGTCAGGTTGTCAAAGAAGGTAAGGGCCCTTAGGGAGTGGAGGGAGCAAAGAGCAAAAGAGATGGGCATCGATCCCTCTCTTGTATGCACAAATGACCAGATACATTCCCTCGCTCTTGCACATCCCAAAAGGCGGAGAGATCTGGAGGACATCGATACCATAAAGGCATGGCAAAGAAGGCTATTTGGCAGCGAGATCTGCTACATCCTGAAGGGCATCAGCTGATCCCCTTTCCTTTATACATTCATCTTTCCGACCAACCAGGATGGAGGGGGTCAGATCGAGTGAAGGGCAGGGGCCGAAACTTTACAGGCTGTTGCCCGAAGCCATTTTTGTGAAGGGGTCTTTATGGGCTCACTTCCGGAATCGTGAATTATCCTTCATGTGAATGATGCGGTCATGAGATGGCCAGCAGGCCAGGAGCTGAATCCTTGAGCGGAACTTAAAAATCATCTCTGCCTTGTATGTATAAAAGGAAGTTCTCTTCGGCAGGTCTTTATAAATGGATTACACTCTAAGAGCAATCTCACAGGCAGCTTCTTTTGGCGTAATTTTTTCCGTATCTATATCCTTTTTACTTCCTGAAGTATCTCTGGCAAAATCTCACCAGTTTTTCCCTGGATTAAATAGTCTGAAAGTCCTTCTTCAGTCAAAGGGGTAGGTTCAGCATTTACCTCGATAATAGTGGTGGCGGGTACCTGTTTGACCACGTACAGACCAGATTCAGTCTTAGTTTCTTTTTCAATCATGTGCTTCTTGGCCAGGCGTGGAAGCTGGGCAAACGGGTAAACCGCCGCCGAGGTGCCACAAATGGTCATTAAATCGCACCTCCAGGCTTCTTCCTGACTCCTCCTGGCTGCATCTACAGGGATTGGTTCTCTAAAATGTACTACATCCGATTTTATCACCCCTCCGCATTTACACAGAGGAGGGAGTTTTTCTTTTCTTTTTAATTTTCCCAGATCTATTTCATTAATACTAAACCTTGAGCCGCATTTGCTGCATCTCAATTTGAAATAGCTGCCATGGTATTCTATAACATTTTTGGATCCGGCCTTTTCATGCAAGCCATCGATATTTTGAGTAATGAGGCATTTTAGAATACCCATTTTCTCAAGCTCAGCTAAGGCATAATGACCGGGATTAGGTTCTGCTTTTTGTTAACCTCTCTTCCCAGTATTCCTTTGGGTCTTCTAAGAATTTCCCATAACTTTGATAGGCTCTTCTTTCTGCCTCAGGATCCTTACTCCAGATTCCGGATGGACCCCTGAAATCCGGGATACCGGATTCAATTGAAATACCAGCTCCAGATAAGGCTATAGCATGGTTTGCACTTTTTAAATCTTCGGCTGCTTTTTTAATCAAATCTTTCATCTCTAACCCCATTTCCTTGCTTTTTCTAACAATTGATTGGATTGCTCTGAAATTTATATGTTACGTTGTAATCTGTAAATAAAATAAAGAAATATTACCCTTAATCTATCTACCAAAGAACACGTACTGAAGAAAGGTTTTATTTGCCTGTATCAATGGTATCTGCAATATTATACGGAGTAGGGTAGGGCAGTTGATTATCCTTGTCCCTGGTGGGACTGGTTAGCGCCTCCAGCGGAGTGGAAGGCGGATATTGATAAATATTAAATAGAAAATAGGATAAAAGAAAATGACGGTTAATATTACAGATATTAAGGGAGTTTCTATTGGTCATGCATCCGATCTTGAGGGGTTAACAGGGGTTACAGTCATACTTGCTCCATCTGGCATGACAGGTGGGATTAATATTAGTGGATTTGCCTCAAGCACACGGCAGATTGATGCCCTCAGTCCCTCTCATATCGTACCAGAGGTTCATGCGATCTGCATCGCCGGTGGCAGCGCCTATGGGCTTGATGCCGCCTCAGGGGTAATGAGCTACCTTGAAGAGCGGGGAAGCGGATTTGATGTTGGGGTATCCCGGATTCCCATTGTCCCGACTGCTGCAATTTTTGATCTCAGGGTGGGTTCGGCAAAAAGAAGACCTGACAAAGATATGGGCTATCTGGCATGTCAGCTTGCATCTGATGGAAATGTTCCTGAAGGATCTGTTGGGGCAGGGACTGGGGCAACGGTGGGCAAGTTTTATGGGATTGAGCAGGCAATGAAGGGTGGGGTAGGTATAGCAGTGGATGCACTTGATAGTGGTTTAATAGTAGGGGCATTAGCAGTGGTAAATGCCTTTGGCGACGTAAAAGACCCTGTTACCGGAGAGATCCTGGCTGGAGCCAGAAGGGGGAAAGATAGTAAGGAATTTGCAGATACAGCAGAACTGATGAGAAAAGGGGTTCAACGGCCTGTATCTGCATTTCAGAATACCACAGTCGGTGTAATTGTTACCAATGCAAAACTAAATAAACAAAGTGCCTCAACTGTGGCAAAGATGGCCAACCTTGGTATGGCAAAGGCTGTCAGCCCCGCACAAACCATATATGATGGTGATATTGTTTTTACACTTGCATCTGGTCAGATTGAGGTCGATTGCCATACGGTGGGACTGATTGCCGAAGAGATTCTTATAAAGGCAATAATCAGGGGAGTTACCAAGGCCAAAGAGATAAAAGGAATACCATCATTTGTTCAGGTAGGCACCAAGACACAAACAATTGAAAATTGACAATTGGAATTGGTGCCTTGGTGCCTGAATGGTTACGGAAAATCAATGGAAGGAAATTCCAGCGATAAACTTATGAGAGTTGCTAAGGCTGCACTTTTCGGATTCCTGGGTGCCACTATAATTATCCATATCACCCCACTTGTTAGACCAAACATTAGAGATTTTGAAAACAGGTATCTTAGTAAAAAGCATCATGTGAGTTTAAGTAGAAAGAAAAGGGTTGATGTTTGGATTAGTACATGTTTATATGAAATCTTGGTGATTGTGGAAAATATTTCTGTTTTTCTACTTTAGTTGCAATGAGAGGTCCCTCCTTTGTTTAATGTTTTTTCCCTGGACTTATTAGTCCCCGAGGGACTTCCTGTCAACCAGAGTTTATCACAGCCTCTTTCAACTTGATTGCATGGGAATTTCCTTTTTTCAACCCCTCCCAAACCCTCCCCCTTGAAGGAGGAGGGCAGGGTGAGGGTGATAACTTGATAGTATAGGAAATCTCATTTTTTAGACAGGATAGACAGGATGTGAAAAAATAAAAGAAATCCTGTCACTCGTGTTAATCCCTGGCCC
>CAZMUW010000159.1:0-4420 GCA_964569645.1 uncultured Desulfobacteraceae bacterium
ATGGATCTCATCCTTGAGCCCTCGTGACAGTAAATGAGCGAAATGAGCGTTCTTCGGACAAAGGGATATTGATCCATTTACCGGGAAGAGCTCTATAAGGATTACTTCTCAAACAGTATGTCAATAGTTAGGAAAGTTATTCTTGTCTTGGCAAGCTGTATTACTCTTAGTCCAGCGAAGCTTCGCCTCAAACCGACGAGTGGAGAAGGGAACAATCCAGTTGCTTTAGGCTAAGCGATGCTGGATTCTGGATGCTTGATACTGGATAAACCAAAGAATTTCTTTATTATCCAGCATCCAGTATCACGTGTTAACTGATAGGAATAACTCAATATTTTAAAAACTTGACATAGATTTTAAGATCTTAGCTTATATAGACACCTAGACTTGGGGTGAACGGTTACAAAAAAAGCTGTATACTGCGAGTGAATGATAAAAACTGGGATTAGTCAAAGTGTTACAACACCTGGATTAAGGAAGTGGCGGATTTTTCTTGACAGGCCCTCTTTGAGCCGCTATATAAGCCCGAAGGAAAAGAAGATTTGATCAGGAAGATCATTTCTATTTTTGGAAATTAGTTTAAAACAAGAGAATAACCGTAAGTATAAAAGGCCACGGAGGTCTTTTGCTCCTGTAGAAATCGGGGCAAATTATCTTCGTGGCTTTTTTTGGAGAAAGGAGGTGATGAAAGATTGAACGATGCCTTTTTTTAGACCTGCCATAGAATCTTAAAAGGAGGAATGAAAAATGAAAAGATTTTTTGTTTTGATTATAATGAGTACATCTATTATCTTTTCAGCTGGATCAGCCCTGGCGCACTTCGGGATGTTAATACCATCTGACTCCATGGTTATGCAGAATGACAATCGGACTATTAATTTGACTCTATCCTTTTCCCATCCCTTTGAGGGAGAAGGAATGGAACTGGTCAGGCCAGCTGTGTTTGGAGTCATGGCAAACGGGAAAAGGGTCAATCTCCTCGAGACACTAAAGGAGACAAAGGTCATGGGTCATAATGCCTGGGAGACCTTTTACAAAATCAAGCGGCCTGGTGTTTATATGTTCTATATGGAGCCCGAGCCTTACTGGGAACCGGCAGAGGACTGTTACATAGTACATTACACCAAGGCCGTGGTTACCGCCTTTGGCGATGATGAGGGGTGGGATCAGGAAATCGGACTCAAAACCGAGATCGTACCCCTGTCAAAGCCTTATGGCCTCTATACCGGAAATGTGTTTCAGGGCATTGTGAAGCTGGACGGAAAACCTGTACCTTTTTGCGAGGTAGAGGTAGAGTACTATAACAAGGATGGAAAGGCCAAGGCCCCAACGGACTACATGGTCACCCAGACTATCAAGGCAGATGTCAATGGGATCTTCACCTATGCCGCACCCAGGGCCGGCTGGTGGGGATTTGCCGCCCTGAACACATCGGACAAGAAGATCGAGGGTAAAGATGTAGAGATGGGGGCAGTTCTATGGGTTAGATTCCATGACTGGAAATAAGACCCCCATTGATCAAAGAAAAGGCAGCAACAGTAATAAAGGGTATTAAACCCCAGGGCAAGCCCCGGACCCTATTTTAATCGGCAACCCCGCCGCAAGCGGACGGGGTATTAAAAACCCTAATAAAAACCAGGTGAAGGTAAATGCATATCTCTGAGGGGGTATTATCCGCACCAGTGTTGGTCACGGGTGCGGTCCTGGCCGCGGCAGGCGTCTCAGTTGGTCTGAGAAAGATGGATTACGAAAAGATCCCACAGGTGGCGGTTCTATCATCTGCCTTTTTTGTGGCCTCATTTATCCATGTTCCTATTGGACCAGCCAATGCCCATCTTATTTTGAATGGTATAAGTGGAATTTTACTTGGCTGGCTATGTTTTCCCTCCATCTTAGTAGCCCTGGCTCTCCAGGCAATCCTCTTTCAGTTCGGTGGGATCACTGTCCTTGGGATCAATACGGTGAATATGGCCCTGCCAGGTGTGATCTGCTATTATATCTTCAGCAGACTGGTAAAGCGAGAAAGGGGGCTCTTATCCTCAGCCGCCGCCTTTGCCTGTGGCTTTCTTGCTGTCTTCCTTTCAGGTATCCTTGTAGCACTATGTTTGCTATTTACCGAAGAATCCTTTATGTCAGTGGCCAGGCTGATCCTGTTGGCACACCTGCCAGTCATGATCATCGAGGGGATCATTACGCTCTTTTGTACAGCATTCTTAGCCAGGGTAAAACCCGAGCTTTTTGGAGGTATCTATGGAAAAGGGTCATAGTATTCAGATCTCTCTAGTAATTCTTCTCCTGGCATCTATCCTTGTAATCTCTTCCAATCTTCCTGCCTTAGCACACAAGGTAATCATCTTTGCCTGGGTTGAGGGGGACACTGTATTCACCGAGAGTAAGTTTGCCGGTGGAAAAAGGGCCGTAGGCGCCCAGGTTCAGGTCTTTGACAAAGAGGGCAAACAACTCCTGGAGGGAAAAACAGACAATAGAGGAGAGTTTTCATTCAAAATCCCCAAACTAACTGATTTGAGGATTGTCCTCACTGCAGGTATGGGCCACAAAGGAGAATGGGCGATCCCGGAATCAGAGATCCTGGAAGCACGGGGCGTTTCAGAGGAAAAAAGATCTGGTGAGCATTCTCAGCCCACAGCTGCCGGTTTGAGTAAGGAAGAGATCAAAGAGCTTATTGAGGAGTCATTGGATAGGAAACTCAGTCCAATTGTCAGAATGTTAACTGAATCAAAGTCTAAAGGCCCTTCTATCACTGAGATAGTAGGCGGCATCGGGTATATCTTTGGACTCATGGGCATTGCATTATATTTCAAAAACAGAGGGAAGAAAAGGCATTGAGAGAACTATAATGATTGAAGAGCAATTTTCTACTGGCGGCTCCTTTGTTCATGGCCTCGATCCAAGGGTTAAGATCATTGTTGCTATCCTTTTTTCTGTGGTTGTTGCTGTATCAAGCAGTTTTTTAGCACTCCTGCCCGCTCTCGCGGTGTCATTATTCCTTATTGTCCTTACGAAGCTTTCAGTGGGAAAGGTTTTCCACCGGCTTTTATTAGTAAATGGATTGATTCTCTTCCTCTGGATTTTTCTTCCATTTACCTATAAAGGGGCGGAATGGTTTACCATAGGACCATTGGCCGGAACCAAAGAGGGTGTATTGTATACAAGCCAGATTACCCTCAAATGCAACACAATCCTTTTAGCCATGATCGCTCTTCTGTCAACAACACCCATCTTTGCCCTTGGCCATGCCATGAGCAAACTCTACCTTCCGGATAAGATAATACATCTTTTCTTATTTACCTATCGCTATATTCATGTCATTTTTCAGGAGTATCGGAGACTCACAAATGCTATGAGGATACGAGGCTTTGTGCCTCGAACAAACATACATACCTACAGGAGCTATGCCTATCTTGTGGGAATGCTTCTGGTCAGAAGCTATGACAGGGCGGAAAGGATCCACAAGGCCATGCTTTGCAGAGGTTTTAGCGGAAAGTATTATTCATTGAGCCGGTTTTCAATTAAGATAGGGGATATCCTTTATCTTTCACTGATGCTGGCCGCAATTTTAGGATTGGTGTTTTTACAATGGAGAGCAATAGCCTGATCATTGATCTGAAAGATATCTCATTTTTCTACTCAGAAGACAAACTCGTGCTTGACCATCTGAGTTTTCACCTCCATCGCGGCGATCGCATAGGTCTGGTAGGGCCAAATGGCAGCGGCAAGACCACCCTCCTCCATATCATTATGGGTCTGTTGAGGCCCTCTTCAGGCAGGGTCCAGCTCTTCGGCAGACCAGCTCATGAGGAAAAAGACCTTAGGGCAGCCAGGAAAAGGATTGGCCTCCTTTTTCAGGATGCCGACGACCAGTTATTCAGCCCTACAGTTCTCGAGGATATAGCCTTTGGGCCATTGAATTTAGGGAAATCGCCAGAGGAGGCCAGAGACATTGCCTTAAAAACACTTGCCAGGCTTGATCTCACTGGCTTCGAGAACCGGATAACCTATAAGCTTTCAGGAGGGGAAAAAAGGCTTGTCTCTCTGGCCACAGTCCTTGCGATGGATCCGGAGGTCCTCCTCCTTGATGAGCCTACTAATGGGCTGGACGAAAAGACAGAAGAGAAGATAACTGATATCTTAAAGGGAGTGAACCTTTCATGCATCTTTATTTCCCATAACCTGGATTTCCTCTCTAAATGCACAGACAGGATGTATGCCATGGCCAATGGGAAGATTTCGCTTGATGAGGCATTGGTGCCCCACCCCCACATCCATGCCCATGAATTTGGCAGGCTGCCCCACGAACATAAGTCTTAAATAGCTTGGGACACAGATTTTCGCGGATACCCGCAGAGAACTTAGTTCGCTTCGCTCACAATTGGAATGTTGGAATAATGGAATAATGGAA
>CAZMUW010000160.1:0-4415 GCA_964569645.1 uncultured Desulfobacteraceae bacterium
GAATAGTTGAAATCACAAGCAATTTTATACGACAAATTAACCAAGAAATATAAATGCTTAAATTTCAATGCCTTATCAATGGGAAATATGTCCAAAAATTTGGAGCAAGATTGAAGAAGTCTGAAGGCAGGACTCTTATCAAAAAACAAAGATGAAAAGTGCCAATAAAACCATCTATCTGGTAGATGGAAGTTCATATATCCACAGGGCATACCACGCAATCAGAAACCTCTCCAACTCCAAAGGTCTACCCACCAATGCCATATTCGGCTTTACTAAGATGCTTATGAAACTCCTGGATGATAAATCGCCTGATTATGTGGCTGTAACCTTTGATGCCAAGGGGCCAACTTTCAGGCATGAGATATTTCAAGATTACAAGGCCAACAGACCCCCCATGCCAGAGGATATGGCAGTACAGATCCCCTATATTAAAGAGGTAGTTGCCGGATTGAACCTGAAGATCCTGGAAATGGAAGGATATGAGGCAGATGATATTATCGGAACCATTGCAGGATTATCCAGAGATCAGGGCCTTAATGTGGTTGTTGTTAGCGGTGACAAGGATTTTAGACAAATCCTGTTAAAAGATACGGTTATGTGGGACCCGATGAGTGAAAAACTGATCGATTATCTCACTATAAAGCGGGACTACGGAATTGAGCCTGAACAGATAATTGAAGTAATGGCCCTTTCAGGAGACTCAGCAGATAATATCCCTGGCATCCCTGGTGTTGGGGAAAAGACCGCTATTGATCTGATCCAACAGTTTAATTCAATAGAAAATCTTTTTGAAAATACTGATAAAGTAGCTAAGGTCTCAGTTAAGAACAAACTTGAGCAATTCAAGGAACATGCCTTCTTAAGCAAAAAACTGGTCACTATAGATAATTCTGTACCAATTGATACAACAATTGATGATTTAAGGGTCATGTCACCCAAAAAAGAGAGGCTGGCCGAGATATTCCGGGAACTGGAATTTAAATCCCTCATAGATAAATTCTCCGAGCATGCTGAACTCAGTAAAAAAGACTATAGATTAATCCTGAAAGAAGAAGAGCTAAGATCTCTCATAGAAACTATAAGGAAGAAAGGGGTATGTTGCCTTGATACAGAGACCACCAGTAAGAGCCATCTCACGGCGGAACTGGTGGGCATATCATTCTGTGTTGAGCCAGGGATTGCATACTATTTACCATTAGGCCATATCTATCATGGTGTGGGTGCCCAGATAGAGCTTGGTGAGGCATTAAGCCTTCTAAAGGATATCTTTTGCGATAACGCCATAAAAAAGACAGGGCAAAACATCAAATACGATGCGGAGGTCCTGTATAGATACGGTATCAATCTAAAGGGAATATCTTTTGATACCATGATCGCCTCATATGTCATCGATCCCACCTTGCGCCAACATAATCTGGACTACCTTGCGCAGCACTATTTAAGCTACAAAATGATCAGCTACAATGAGGTAACTGGCCATAACAAAGACAAGAGTTTTGCCTATGTTGATGTCAATAAGGCCAGGGAATATTCCTGCGAGGATGCAGAGATAACGCTCCTATTGAAATCCATTCTGGATGAAAAACTTAAAAATACTGATAATTATACCCTCTTTCAAGATCTGGAGATGAAACTCATCCCGGTTATTATGGATATGGAGATGACCGGAATAAAGATAGATGTGCATTTCTTTAAGGCGATGTCAGAAAAATTTGCTGATGAGCTTTCCTCCGTTGAAGGCAAGATATTTGATCTGGCTGGAGAAGAATTCAATATAAATTCCCCCCAGCAACTCGGATATATCCTCTTTGAAAAGTTGAACCTGCCAGGGAAGAAAAAGACAAAGAAGAAGTCTGGATACTCCACGGATGTTGAGGTACTAACCGATCTTGCCCGCCTCCATAAAATCCCTTCTCTTCTCCTGCGTTTTAGGACCATTAGTAAGCTTAAATCTACCTATCTGGATGCCCTGGTAAACATGGTAAATCCACTCACCGGAAGGATCCACACCTCTTACAATCAGACAGTAACTGCAACCGGTCGCTTGAGCAGCAGCAATCCGAATCTCCAGAACATACCCATCAGGACTGAGGAAGGCAGGGAGATAAGAAAAGGTTTTATAGCAGATGATGGTCATCTTCTGCTTTCTGCTGATTACTCACAGATTGAGTTAAGGGTATTTGCCCATTATTCAGATGACCCTGTTCTTCTTCGAGCCTTTGAGAGGGAAGAGGACATACATACCAGGACAGCTGCAGAGGTATTTGATCTGGATCCAAAAATGGTCACCTCAGAGATGCGCCGGATGGCCAAAATGATCAATTTCGGGATCATCTATGGAATGGGGCCAGTGAAATTGGCCAAGGAACTTGGGATAAGCAAGAAGGTGGCGCAGGTTTATCTTGACAGCTATTTTGAAAGATATAAAGGGGTTAAAAACTTTAAAGAAAAAATAATATCCCAGGCACGGCAAAATGGATATGTGACCACCCTTCTTAAAAGAAGGAGATATCTCCCGAATATAAACAGTGATATTGGAAACATAAGAAGCGAGGCAGAGAGGGCTGCTATCAATACGCCCATACAGGGAACTGCCGCTGACCTTATAAAGATGGCTATGATAAATATTGCCCAAAGATTAAAGAAAGAAAGCTTAAGGACAAAAATGCTCCTTCAGGTCCATGACGAGTTAGTCTTTGAGGTTCCTCAAGGGGAGCTCAGTAGTGCTACTAAATTAATAAAAGATGAGATGGAGGGCGTTTATTCCTTGAATATCCCCTTAAAGGTAGATATAAACTGGGGTAAAGACTGGGGAGAGGCTCATTGAGTTTGTTGGGTTTCTTGAGTTTTTTGGGTTTGTTGATATAGGTCCACATTTTAGCTTTAGGCACTTAATAAGAAGTAAGCAGTAGGCAATAGGCAATTACAACTTTAGCTCACTTTAGGCACTTAGGAAGCAGTAGGGAGTAAGCACTTATAAACTTAGACACTTTTTAACTTTAGGCACTTTAGCGCACTTTAGCTCACTCTTAACTTTAGGGGACTTAAGGAAGTGGAAGACTATTATATTGGTATTGACGCTGGTTCTGTAAGTGTAAACGCTGTTGCAATCAACAACAAAGGAGAATTGATTTTTGAGTACCCTTACAAGAGACATTTTGGTGGGGTGGAGACATCTGTCTTTGAGATTATCAATGACCTGTCTCGCCGTTTTACTTTTGAAAAAATAAAAGCCCTGGCCTTTACTGGAAATCATGGAGGGATAATAAGTGATAGGATAGGCGGATTTTATGAGTTTGAATCCATTGCTCAGATCCTTGGTTCCGTGTTCTTGCAACCAGATGTGAGGACTATTATCAGCATGGGTGGACAGGATATTGCCTTATATATACTCAATCACCATGACGGCAAGTGGGAACTTGATGACTTCAATTCAAATGGTCCCTGTGCCTCTGGCACAGGATCCTTTATTGACCAACAGGCAGAAAGATTGGCATCATCTATATACGGGAAAGAAGATATATCAGAGGCTCATATCTCTAAGATCCTGGAAGATTTTATTACATTAGGTCTTCAGAGTAAAAACTCTGCCAGGGTAGCCTGTCGATGCACAGTCTTTACCAAGTCAGATATGATCCACCTCCAGAATAAGGGCGAAAAACTCGCTGATATCATTGCCGGCCTCCATGAGGGAAATGCCTCCAACTATCTAAGCACCATTGTGTCTAATCGGGTGCTACCAGAACCCATACTATTTATTGGTGGTTTAGCAGCCAACGAGCTTCAGGTAAAGGCCTTCAGGGATCGTTTTCCTGAGCTCATTGTCCCCAAACATTTTACCTCCGTTGGTGCCTTAGGTGTTGCCCTTCAGGCCAGAGAATTAGACATAGTCAATAAGCCTGATCTCAATGAGCTTAAATCCATGACCGAAAAGGGGTCGTTTTCATTCTTATCAGCCCCGAGATTGGAGCTGATCAAGACAGATTTTCCAGCAGATAATCAGGTAAAAAGACAGCCCAAGACCAGGGGCCAGATTCCTGTATTCTTGGGCATCGATGTAGGTTCAACAACCACCAAATACGCCCTTATCAATCAAGATAGAGAAATTATAGACAAGGAGTATCGCCTGACAATGGGCAAACCTATTGAAGTAACCCAGAGTCTTTTGAGGATTGTAAAGGATAGATTTGGAAACCAGCTAGATATCAAAGGGGTAGCAACTACAGGTTCAGGAAGAATGGTGGTTGGTGATTTCCTTAATGCAGACCTGATTATCGACGAGATAACTGCCCATGCACGGGGCGGTGTTGAAATCGACCCTTTAATAGATACCATTTTTGAAATAGGGGGACAGGATAGTAAGTACATCTCTATCTCCAATACCCATCCACTTGACTTTGACATGAACAAGG
>CAZMUW010000161.1:0-4352 GCA_964569645.1 uncultured Desulfobacteraceae bacterium
AGCTGTGAGCTATGAGCTATCTGGATGGGGATGCAAGAGGTAGATGAGCAGTTTCCTGCGGTTCATTGCCCCGGTTAAATAACTACTACATTTAAGGCCAGGCAAATCCACTTGACTGGGAAACGGGGCTGTGATTCAAACAGCTTCTTTGCGGTTCGCTTCGCTCACCCAAATGCCTTCGGCGCTTCGCAAACACACAAAATTTTATCTGAACTTCCGGCATGTGATTCTTTATGAGTAAGATCATCGAAAAACCCTTTGTCAGTAATTGGTTGAGTCAGGCAGAAATAGGCTCTATTTCTCTATAACTTTTATGCCTGGAGGAGGGGAAAAGGAAAAGAATCCTTTTCTAAATCGATCTTTTTCTTTCCACCTGCTGAGAAGGAATCTGGTCAGTCCACCTATATTGTTATAGATCTCCACCTGTTTAATGGCAAAATCTCCTTTGCCTATGATCACTTCCAGGTGATCGACCTCTTGCCATGGTGGTTCTGGCTTAAGAATAAGATGATAGGTATTGGACTCAGGTATTGCCTTGAAGGTGATCTGAAATCTATCCTCTGTATCTTTTAAGCCTTTAAGAACATCACTCAGAAGGCGCAACTCCTGGCCAAACTTTTTGGCAGGGTATTTGTAGGCCTCCTTTTTAAGGGGAATATACCACCAAAGTGTCTGTCCATCTGTAAGGAGTAATTCCTCTTGGGGGGAAGCCTGTTCAAGGCGAAGAAAGTGGGGAGGCTTGAAATAAAGTCTTCCTTTGGCCAGATCATGCCTATCTGCTACTCCTAACCTGGCCATCGTCTTACTAATAGCCTCCCTGGTATACTCAGCAGCCAATCCTTTAGCGCTTCCATATCTACCACTAATGCCACCAATAGCTGTTGATAGTCTATCATCAGGCAATGCCCTTCCTAAGGGAATAGAGCCAACGAGAAGAACAAAGAGGGGAATTTTGAAGAGGGATTTGGAATTCAAAATCGTTCCCCCCTTCTCAAAACCTCTCGAGGCCTGATCCCGTCAGATGGGCCAACAATTCCTTGGTTTTCCATGGCCTCAATCATCCTGGCAGCCCGGTTATATCCAACCCTGAGTTTCCGCTGAACAAAAGAAATCGATGCCTGACTTGTTTGCAAAACTAATTCTACTGCCTCCTGATATTTTTCATCCTTATCCCCTTCCACCTCTTCTACATCTTCCTCTGTGCTTATTTCAGCAGCTATAGAGCTGTCATACTCCGGTTTCATCTGCCCTTTTAGAAAGTAGGCCACCTTTTTAACCTCATCTTCTGAGACGTATGCACCATGGACTCTGGTAAGCCTGGCTACACCAGGCGGTAAAAACAACATGTCTCCATCTCCTAAGAGATGCTCGGCACCCATGCTATCAAGGATAGTCCTCGAGTCCACCCTGGATGAGACCTGAAAGGAGATCCTGGTAGGAAAATTGGCCTTAATAATGCCTGTTAGAACATCCACTGAGGGCCTCTGGGTGGCAATTATCAGATGGATCCCTGCAGCCCTTGCCATTTGCGCCAGTCTTGTAAGAGACTCCTCCACCTCCCTGCCGGAGACCATCATCAGATCGGCCAGCTCATCAATTATGATGACAATGTAGGGAAGATGCTCCTCTGTTCTCTCACCTGGATCAGGCCCAAATAAACCTTTATCTTTTGCAACCTTCCGGTTATATGCCTCTATATTCCTTACACCTTTGTCGGAGAGAAGGGTGTATCGTCTCTCCATCTCTTCAACAGCCCATCTGAGGACCCTGGCTGCCTCTTTTGGGTTGGTTACGACCGGATGTAAGAGATGGGGAATATCCTGGTAAGGTGCAAGCTCTATTCTTTTTGGATCAACCATAACAAAGCGGACTATTTCCGGAGAGGCCTTGAATAGGATACTGTTTATCATGGCATTAATGGATACGCTTTTCCCTGTACCTGTGGCCCCGGCAACTAAGAGATGCGGCATCTTGGTCAGATCCGTGATAACTGGTTGACCTATTATGTCCATTCCTAAGGCAATAGTGAGTCTGCAGGAAGAATCCAGAAAAAGCTGGCTGGATAGGATCTCCTTTAAGATAACAAGCCTTCTTTTATTGTTAGGTATCTCTATCCCTATAGCTGATTTTCCCGGTATAGGCGCTACAATCCTGATATTTGATGCCCTCAGATTGAGTGCAAGATCATCTGCCAGAGAAGCCACTTTGCTTATCTTGACACCTGGGGCCGGCTTGAATTCATACATTGTTATTACCGGACCTGGCACGATCTCAACAACCTCGCCCTCGACTCCAAAATCTCTTAGCTTCCCTTCAAGCCGGAGGGCATTCATTCTCAGGCTCTCTTTTTCAACCCCCTTATCCAGGGATTTCGGGATCTCATCCAAAAGATCCAGGGGGGGGAGTTTGAAATTGCCGATCACATTCATAAAAGGAAGAAATTCTTGTTCTGGTTTGGCCGGTTTCTGTGAAGGGGTTTCGACGATAGTCATTTGCCTCTTTCTTCCCCCATCAACCTTTTTCACTATCTTCTTTCTTAGTTTTGCCCTTCTTCTTCGTTCCGCATATTTAAGCCATTTTTCCTTGGTATATATGGCAAGATTGGAAAATATTGACCAGATTGTTTTAAAAAGGTTTCCAAAGGAAAATCGGGTGATGACCATAAAGGAGATAACAAAGATGGTTAGAAAAAGTGTATAGGCCCCGAAATAATTAAATATCCTTTTACCCAGACCGGCAATATGCAATCCAACCAATCCTCCGTTAATTATTGTGCCCCGGTAAGGTGCCCCATCAGGCAGGTAAAGGCACAGTAAAGCCGAAAAAGATAGTACCAGGAGAACCAGGCTTATAGATATCCAGATTACCCCGGAAGGGAGCCTTCCCCTGAAAAAGGAGAAGGATAGGTAAAGGAGGATGGCTGTTAGCCAGAATGATGAAAAACCGAGGAGCAGAAGGAGGCCGCCAGCCAGATGGGCACCAACAGGCCCAAATAGGTTTTTTGTCGGGAGTCCGGCTCCCGCCCTTTCCCAGAAAAGAGGATCCTGGGTATGGTAGGATAAAAGACTCCCCACAAATATAATGGTTAAAATTAAAAAAATTACACCCCATATCTCCCTTTTTATGGGATAAATTGATGATGTTTTAGACATTTTATCCCTTTTTTTCTATTCCAAAATCCTGCTATGCACAATAATGAGACCTTTGCATAACCTGCTCCGGCTTCGGAAACATTTTTTGCCCTCCAAACCATCATCAATGCTAAGTTATGCAAAGCTCTCATAATACTTTTGGTACTTCCCGGTTTCTATATCTTCTACCCAGGCCATATTTTTAAGATACCAATCAATGGTCGCTGTGATTCCTTTCTCAAAGGTAACTGAAGGTTCCCACTGAAGCTCATTGTTTATCTTAGAGGCATCAATTGCATATCTTCGATCATGCCCAAGTCTATCAGGGACATATTCTATCAGCTCTCTCCTTGGTTTTCCATCCATTAGTCCGAGTCTTTTATCGAGATAATCGCATATCATATTAACAATGTCTATATTTCGCTTTTCGCAATTTGCCCCGATGTTATATCTCTGACCTGACAGCCCTCTTTCAAGTACGACCAGGATGGCTAAGCAGTTGTCTCCTACATAAATCCAGTCCCTCACATTTTTCCCATCTCCATATACAGGGAGCCTTTTTCCTTTTATGGCATTGTTGATGATAAGAGGGATAAGCTTTTCAGGAAACTGGTAAGGGCCATAGTTATTAGATGAATTTGTAATAATGGTTGGTATAGAATAAGTTCGCCAGTAGGCATATACAAGATGATCTGAGGCCGCTTTGCTGGCTGAATAGGGGCTGGATGGATTGTAGGGGGTTATTTCTGTAAAGTAACCTTTATCATGTAGAGAGCCATATACCTCATCGGTGGAGATATGGAGAAAGCGTTTTTTGTTTAAATCTAAGGCAGGATCAAGCCAGAATTTTCTTACCGCCTCAAGAAGGGTAAAGGTTCCTAAAATGTTTGTATGTAAGAATTCTGCTGGCTCATCTATGCTTCTGTCTACATGTGATTCAGCGGCAAAATTTACAACCCAGTCAATATCAGATTCTCTAAAGATATCCTCAACTATCACCTTATCACATATATCACCTTTGATAAATCGGTACTGAGATGGTGCATATTCTCCGGCCACATCCGAGAGGTTGGCAAGGTTTCCAGCATAGGTAAGCTTATCAACATTGATAACCTTGGCTTCCTTGCGGTTTTTTAGAATATACCTGATAAAATTACTGCCAATAAAACCACAACCACCTGTTACAAGTATCTTCATCATAGCTCCTATTTTCTAGAGTTT
>CAZMUW010000162.1:0-4339 GCA_964569645.1 uncultured Desulfobacteraceae bacterium
TGGCCTAAAGCATGTGATGGTCATTTTTGTTCCTTTAACTTTAGGCACTTTAAGCTTTAGGCACTTAACTTGTTTCTAGTGCTCTTTTCAAGATCTCGTTGACAAGTCTTGGATTGGCCTTTCCCTGGGTTTTTTTCATCACCTGACCGACAAAAAATCCAAATAATTGCCCTTTACCTTTTTTGTATTTAATTACCTGATCGGGGTTCTCTATTAAAACCTGCTCAATAATAGCGGCAATCTCTGCCTCATCGGAGATCTGGATCAATCCCCTATCCTTTACAACTGTGTTGGCTGATTTTCCTTCTCTGTACATCCCTTTAAATACATCTTTACCTATCTTACCGCTGATGGTGCCATCCTTTATCATTTTTAGAAGCTCAGCGAGAGCCAGGGGACTTACCGGACAATCCTCTATGTCCCTGTCATCACCCTTTAACTCCCTTAAAAGCTCGCTCATAATCCAATTACCGACCATTTTTGTATCGCATGTTTCTCTAACACAAAGCTCAAAGTAATCAGCCAGTTCTCTGGAAGATGTAAGCACTTCTGAATCGTACTCTGGCAGGCCATACTGATCCATAAAGCGCTTTATCTTTTCATTAGGGAGTTCGGGAAGGCTACCCCTGATAGAATCAAGCCATTCTTGATCTACAACTAATGGGAGAAGATCCGGTTCCGGAAAATACCTGTAGTCGTGAGATTCCTCTTTGCTCCTCATGGTGGAGGTTTTTCCCTCATTCTCATTCCAGAGCCTGGTCTCCTGAATAACCTTCTTGCCACTTTTCAGGATGTCCAGTTGTCTTGTAATCTCATATTCAAGGGCCCTCTGCACGTGCCTGAATGAATTCATATTTTTCAGCTCTGTTCTCGTCCCAAAGCCCTTCATCCCCTTTCGCCTTAATGACAGATTAGCATCACATCTGAAGCTTCCCTCCTCCATGTTCCCGCTTGAGATATCAAGATAGCGTAGAATGGAATGCAGTTTTTTCAGATAGGTTACTGCATCTTCGGTGGAGGGGATATCTGGCTCGCTAACGATTTCTATTAAAGGCACGCCACAGCGATTGAAGTCTATATAACTTAATCCTTCCGCATCATCATGGATAGATTTTCCTGCATCCTCTTCAAGATGTATCCTGGTCAGAGCTATCCTTTTTATCCCATTACTTGTCTCTATCTCAATCCATCCATGTTCAGCTAAGGGGAGCTCGTATTGTGATATCTGATATCCCTTAGGAAGGTCCGGGTAAAAGTAGTTCTTTCTTGCAAAACGGTTTTCAGAGGCAATATGACAATGTGTAGCCAATGCCATCATCAAGGCATACTCTACTGCCTTTTTGTTTAACACAGGCAGGATTCCAGGAAGCCCGAGACAGACAGGGCATGTGTGGGTATTTGGCTCTGCTCCATAGGTGGTGGAGCAGCCGCAAAATATCTTGCTTACTGTCTTTAGCTGGGCATGAGCCTCCAGGCCTATAACTGCCTCGTAGTCCATGATTCTATCCTATCTTTTCTACCCAACCATAAGGATCTGACTTTTCCGCATACTGGATGGCCACAATCTCATTGTAAAGTTTTTGGGATAACTCCCCCATCTTCCCACCAGCTATCACACAGTCCCTATCCTTGTATGTAATCTGTCCGACCGGCGATATAACAGCTGCGGTTCCAGTCCCAAAGGCCTCCTTAAGCCGGCCACGGGTAGCAGCAGCAATAACCTCATCGATAGACACTAATTCCTCTTTCATCTTCAAGCCCCAGGTCCTTACTATCCGGATTACGGAATCTCTGGTAATACCCCCCAGGATACTTCCTGTCAGAGGTGCAGTTATGACCTCATCATCTATTACAAAGAACATATTCATGGTTCCCACCTCTTCCACCCACTTCTTTTCACGCCCATCCAGCCAGAGAACCTGGGTAAAACCCTTTTTTTTGGCCTCCTTTGCCGGCAGCAAGCTCGCTGCATAGTTGCCTGCGGTTTTGGCCTCTCCGGTACCGCCTGCAACAGACCTGACATATCTCTCCTCTACATAGATCTTGATAGGATTGAGGCCCTCAGGATAGTAGGACCCGACAGGGCCCAAAATAGTGTAGAACAGATAGTTATCTGCTGCCTCGACACCTAAGAATGGTTGGGTTGCAATCATCGTAGGCCTGATATAGAGGGAGGTTTCTCGAGTCTTGGGAATCCATTCCCGATCAATGAGTATCAGTTTCTTGAGGGCTTCCATGGCTACGTCTACATCAAGATCGGGCATACATACCCTTCTCGCCGAATGGTTGAATCTCTTAAAATTATCGACTGCCCTAAATAGGTATATCCCACCGTCTTTGCCGTAATAGGCCTTTAAACCTTCAAAGATCTCTTGACCATAGTGGAAACAGGCGGCAGCCGGGTCAAGCTTTAAAGGCCCATAGGGCTCTATCCTGGCATTGTACCAACCTCTGCTGGTATCGTAGTCGATGAGGAGCATATGATCGGTAAATATTTTACCAAAGCCAAGCTTGGATTCATCTGTTGGTTTTTCCCTCAGTTGAGTGGCTAAATTTACTTTAATTTCCATGTTATTCCCCCTTTGTTAATTATACGTCTCGTAAATTCTACAACTTATTGAAATCATGGTGCTTTTAGTGGTCTTCCATTTATGCCATCCACTTGCGTTATTGGTTATTCGTTATTAGTTATCCGAATAACAAGTAACGATTAACGAATAACAATTGCGCCCATCATTCCAGTATTCCAGTATTCCAGTATTCCAATTGTGAGCGAAGCGAACTAAGTTCCAATTTATTAAGTCAAGTGATGTATATTCTTTCTCACTCTTCATATTTCTTAAAAACAAGGCTTGCGTTTATGCCTCCGAAACCAAATGAATTTGAAAGGGCAAATCTTATCTCTGCATGCCGAGCTTGATGGGGAACATAATCTAAATCACATTTGGGATCAGCCTCATCCAGATTAATGGTCGGAGGTATCATGCCCTCTTGTAAGGTTTTTGCTGTAAATATCCCCTCCACAGCACCAGCAGCTCCCCACATATGGCCTATCATCGATTTATTGGCACTAATCATGATCTCTTTTGCCCTTGGTCCAAACAGGTTCTTAATGGCAAGGGTTTCTGTCTCGTCATTTGCAATGGTGGACGTTCCATGGGCGTTAATATACTCTATTTGCTCTGGTTTAATTCCAGCTTCTTCAATGCTGAGTTCCATACATCTGAGTGCACCTTCCCCGCTTGGCATGGGAGCAACTGCATGATAGGCATCACAGGTAGAGCCATATCCCAATATTTCCGCATAAATCTTGGCTCCCCGGCCCCTTGCATGCTCAAGTTCTTCCAAAATGAGCACCCCTGAACCTTCACTGGTGACAAAACCATTTCTCTTTTTATCAAAGGGCCTGCTTGACCTATAAGGTTCTTCATTCCAGGAGGTTGCTACTGCACCGAGATTATCCAGACTTGCCATGAGGGTAGGACAAATACCAGCATCAGAGCCACCCACAATCATTACCTCAGCCTCTTCGTATTTAATTGCTCTGAATCCCAACCCTATTGCATTTGTTCCTCCTGAACAGGCCTCTTGAAGGAAATGGTGAGGCCCTCGAGCCCTACACATAACTGCCATCTCACCTGAAGCAATATTAGCAGAGAGATTGATTACCAGGTATGGGGTGACGTTTTTCATGAGTCCCTTTACAATAAGCTCATGGTTTACCTCAAAGGTTTTGCAGGACCCGATCGCAGTAGCAGCTATTACCCCTACCCTATATTCCTCGCCGGCGTTAACCTTTAATTGGCCATCCTCCATGGCCATCTTGGTGGCTGCCAAGATAAAGTGTAGGAAGCGATCGGTCCTTCTAATCTTTTTTGGTTTCAAAAAATCTTCTGCTGAAAAGCCCCTTACCTCACCCGCTACCTGACATTTTAGGGAAGAGGCATCAAAATGGGTAATTTTTTTGATTCCAGACTTTCCAGCGCATAATTTTTTCCAGCTTTCCTCTACACCAACGCCCAGGGGAGTTACAGCTCCCATACCTGTAATAACAACTCTCCTTTTCACTTTTTATCACCTAACCTTCATCCACTATGCAAAGCTCTTTCCTTAGGGGACTTGTTGATGATTGGCTTTTTCCTATATCATTAAATAAAAATCCAGATCTTGTCAATTGGCAAAAAATGGTTTACCCTGTCATAAAAAGAGCCTTGCCATCTCTGGCGGTTCAACTAAGGTAAGGCTTCCACAGGCTATTGAGTAATTACTATAATACTATATATATAAGTTATGCAAAGGTCTCAATCTGGAAAAAGTAGAAAAGTAGAGCAGCTTAAAG
>CAZMUW010000163.1:0-4334 GCA_964569645.1 uncultured Desulfobacteraceae bacterium
TCGGGTAAGCATTTTTGCAATTATGGCAACTTTGGTTATTCATAGGAATCTAACGATGAGCTTACTTGCGCCAAATAGCCTGCCATGCTTTTCGGCAGGCTATTTGGCGTCAAGTACAGCAATTAGTTATCTTTTTTATTTTGGCCAAATTGTTTCATCTTCCTTTGTTAAATAATACGCCCTATTGAATTTCTGTTACTTTTTTGTTTCTGGCCTGCATTATTCATATGCAGGCCAGACACTTTAAGCTTATTCTATGTTTGCGCCGACAACAGCGGCCATCTGCATCATGTCAATCGTCTGGCCTTCTTTTAGATTTGTAAGGTCAGTGACCTTGCCTGATTTGCTTTTGGATTTTGTGTTTTTGAAGATCGGGAGCAATTTAGCATCAGCCACAATGAACTTGCCTGCGTTCTCAGGCTTTCCATTTTCAGTCTTTGTCTGAAGTTTATTCGTTTTAATGTAGTCCCACAGTTTTTTAGTGATCTCTGTCCTGGGAAGTTCTGTTGCTCCCAAAAACTCTGCCAGCTCATTTTTCAGCTTTACCGGTTTTTTCAATCCTTTTGCTTCTGCCATTTTAAACTCCTCCATATTTAGATTTAAATGAAATCATCTCCTGGGTCAAATCTTTTGCCCATTTTGTTTTTTAAAGAATATTTTTTAAGAATAGCATACAGATTAATTATTTCATTATTTAGTTTTTTACCAGATAACGGTGAAGCTAACCTGCAAATTGACGCCCCGCGGCAATTTGTCAGGTTGAGCGACTTGTTAGCTATATTTTCCAACAAATGTCACTCTAGCTTGATAACCAAGCTTCTGCTTCAACTTTTTGATCCCTATTAAAAGCCTTAATTTCCAGACCTGGGAACAAAGCCCCCTCAAATTCACTTACTTTCTTTAACCAAGTCTTGTCAGTCAAAACCGCTGCGCGGTCGAATTTTTTCAAAAATCCAAACATAGAAGGAAGTCTAGAAAATTCAATTGCAATTGCATCTAGTGAAGGGAGATGAAAGTCAATAACGTCATAAAGCATTTTACCATTTTCAATATTCTCCGACTTGCTGACAAGTTCATCTAAGGCAATTCTCATTTCCTCAGCGTTTAACTTTCCACTCATCTTAATATCTAAACGATTCACGCCATTCTGTATTACTTTAAACATAAACTTTCCTATTAATAAGTGACTTATATAGCTAACGTTACGGTTGAGCAGCAGCGGGGGCTAAAACTACGGCCACACCAAAAACCAAAAATCTCCACAAAAAGCAAAATGTTCCAAGCGCCCCGGCTTCCAGCTGTCTGCTCAAACCGTTTGTTAGGCAAATTTTTACTTTGTTTACTCTCAAGAATTACTTCCCTTTATCCCATCATGATTGGGGCAAATCTTTCGACAAATATTGCAAGATAAAACCCACCCACCGCCATCTGTACGAGAGATGGAACGTTCCCTGCAAAGCTTCTGGTTAATTGTTGTTCCATCCAGAGCATTTTGCGGACATAAATCAATGCACACTGTGCATTTTTTAGTACAGCCTTCATAGGGAGCAATTGGATCTGGCTCCAATTCAGCAGATACAAGAATAGCCCCGAGCCAGATCATATTTCCATATCGGTCATTTACGAGAAGGGTATTTTTTCCAATTACCCCAAGGCCAGCAAGAGAACCTGCATGTTTCAATGAAAGTATACCCCTTCCATGATTTCGCTCTGAATCCCAATAGTCATAAGGTTCATCGGAAGGGATGGGAATTGATACAATGCCATCTTTTTCCAATTCATTAGATAGATGAAAAGAGATTAGATCCAATTTTTCAACCATCATGTTTCTCACGAATGTATATGGGGAATTGGTTTTGGCCTGAAGAGTGCTCAGGGGGAAATGGGAAGCGAATACGATCACTGAACTGCAATCAGGGTAAATATCACGCGGATGAAAACCCTTTGGAGCATCCTCGAACCGAGATAATGGTGCGATCCCACAAATATCAGCTCCCTTTTGAATTGCCTTCTCCTTTATTATTTCGGGATTAATCATGATACTCCACTCTTGTATTTTCTAAATTGAATGATCTTGCCTAACGTACTGCTAAGCTGCCGGGCGACGATAATATAAAAGCAGTGGAAATAGCGCAAACTGTTTTAACCATGAGATACGTCAAAAAAGCCACAGCTTAAGCCCGGTCAGCCTTCAGCACATGGTTATGACTTTTCTAATGGGTATGCATTGTTTTAATCAGTGAATTAATGCGTTCAGCTATTTCCAATAAACTGACTTGTAGTCCAGCTATTTTTTGGATCACCCAGGCTTGATAAATTTCGTCTTTTCTGTTTTTGTCTTCCGGTTTAAGCTTAACATACTCTTCGTAATGAGAGTGAAATTCCATGATTAATTCGTGTGTCTTTTCATCGACTTTATTTATACCTTTTTTTAACTCATCTGAAGTTGCCATATATGAATTTCCTTTTTTCCTTATTTTTGAATGTCATAACGGCTGAATTCAGCGGCGGCGTTTGCCGTCCGTTGGAATGATTTGTTATGTGTTTTTAAAGATTATCCCATTGGGGTGCGAATCTCTATTATAGTCCCGAAGGAATCTTGAACATAAGCAAGTTTATGGCACTGTCGTTGCGAACCGCCTCTTGTCCTTTTTGCAGATGATCTGAATTACATTACGGCCAGACTGAGCCGCTGGCGGCAGTCCCCCACCGGGCTCAACCCATTGACCCGCCATGTAAAAACCATCAAGGCCCGGCAGCGTCTTGTCCATGCGCTTACCGAAACCCATTGAAATCTCCATCCATCCCTCATAGCTCCCCTTCCAGTTGCCAGTGTAGCGCACCCATGTCATCGGCGTTGCCACGTCGATCATCTCAACCTGGTCCGAGATACCCGGGAAGCGCTTTTCCAGTATGGCGAGCAGCTCTCCGGCAAGCCTTTCCTTCTCCGCCTTATAAGCCTCGGCGTTTTTGTATAAATCATCCCAGGGTTCATACTCGGTGTTTATCATAAACTTGATCACTGTTTTGCCCTCGGGTGCCAAGGTGGGATCGAAGTTATAGACATGCAGCGGCAGTCGCGCATGGTCTTTGCCAGCAATGGTTATAGGTTCATCCAGTAGTATATTGAATCCGGATACCGATTGTGGAAGCTCTTCAAAGGTTCGGGCCACTCCATATGCCACGTGCAATAATGGAGGGAAGAGCGAGAAATTATTGTAGTATCCCTGTGTTTTGTCGTCTATGTACCTGCCCTCCAGCATATCGAATATCGTTGTTCGCCCGTCAGCCGCTGATATGACAATGTCAGCACGATGTTCGGTACCATCAGCCAGCCGTATTCCGACCGCCTTATCGTTCTCCACGAGTATCTTCTCGATCCGTGACTTGTAGGTTACCTTTCCGCCAAGGTTGAGATAACGATTTTCGATCGTTTTGGAAAACTCCAGTGAGCCGCCCAGCGGATAACCGGCCGTCTTCTGGCTCAGCCAGGCTACTGGCATCATCAAAGCAAGTATCGGGAAATCGGTTCTCTCCCCGACCGGGGCCAGAAAAACCTCTCGCATAAACGCACTTTGGAAGCGTTCCGTGAACTGTCTGACGGTCATCTTGCCCCATTTCCTCATAAATCCTAGATAGGGCAATATCCTGAATGCCATTTTCACTTTGTCGAAGATACCCATGAGTTCTGGCGCTTTATCAACCGGCATATCAAAGCCGATCAGTTTTCTTATACCCTTGACCCAATCCTCAATAAAGGCGCTGTCCTCTGGGGCAAGCTCTTTCATGCTCTGCTCCAGACGGTTCGGGTCGGCGTAAAGGGCTAACGATTTGCCGGGTTTTCCTTCAACGCTTACGTATTCTTCGTGATCAACAAAGGTATGGTTCTGTAAAATGCCCAGTTCTTCCCATATGCCGTAGAAGCTGCTGGCAGGGCCGGAGCCCACCAGCCAGTGCATGCAGCCGTCTATGGTATAGCCCTTACGCTTCCACGACGTGCATACCCCGCCGGGCCTGGTGTCCATCTCGAAGATTTGGGTGCCGTAGCCGTTCATCTGGCCATAGCATCCTGTGGATAGGCCGGCAATTCCAGCTCCAATGATAATTATTGACTTTTCTGCCATCCTCTCTCATCCTTCACATAACGGATGGGTAACTTGCGCCCGATCAGGGCGTCAAGTTCACCCTCTGGTTAGATTTTTCTAACACTTCAAACACTGCCTTAACTGTTTCTCTATCGATTTGTTTTGTTGGGTCATCTAAGAGAGAATAATTCCCCTTAGTCCAATATTCAACGCCTTTAGATTTTAAATAATAATTACAGTATGCTTGGT
>CAZMUW010000164.1:0-4286 GCA_964569645.1 uncultured Desulfobacteraceae bacterium
TCTATTTATATTATATAATATAGCTAAGCATTGCATGCCAGGTCTGGGCCAGGGGTCTGGGCCAGGGAGGTAATCCATGATTCCACAGGAGGGAATATATGTCCAATAATAAACTAATCCTGGTAGTTGATGATGATCCGGATCTGGTAGAGGCAATTGGTATGAAATTAGAGAGCAAGAACTATAGGGTATCAAAGGCATATGACGGTATAGAGGCGTGGGATAAGATACAGGAGGAAAGACCAGATCTAATTATCTTAGATGTCATGATGCCTCGCAAAAATGGGTATGAACTCTGTGATGAGCTTAAAAATAACCCAAAATATCAAGATATTACTGTTGTTCTCTTAACTGCTGTCGGCTCGGCAGTCACCAGTACCAGGTATACTCACCAGGAGGGAATGAGTGTCTTAGCAGATGATTATATACCTAAACCTATCGATCTGGATAAACTGATGTCCATAATCGATGACTTTACCGGCCAATCCTGACATAGGTCTTCCATTCTCTAAGCTATTAACCGGATAGGATCTTATATGCTAATAAGCCCCTTTTTTCTACAGTGATCATATAATGGAGAAATTGAAGTTGGGGGGGCTCAAACAGAGTCTTGAGCTCTCTCAGCTTGGCCTGAGAGGACCAGATTCGTCTCACCTTCTGTATCAACCAGGATAAATCTTCTAATACCTTGAAAATCCTTAAAAAAGAAGGCTTTTTACCTATGGGTCGGGAGTGTCTTTTTGGTTTTAGTCCAGGATGACATAGACAAGGCTGAGGAGGTGTTAGGTGAGACCTTTGAGGTAGCAAAATAATCTTTTAAAGAACAGTGTGAGATGGAAAACTTTAACTGGCGTGAACGGCTCTTTGAATCACTATCATTTCCAACCTTGATCCTTACCCCTGATATGACCATTGTAGCAGCCACTAAGAGATTTTTCAAGAAATATACCTACAGTGAGAAAGAAGTGGTAGGCAGAAAATGTTACCAGATCCTTTATCAATCTGCCCAACCGTGCCCGAAAACATCCTGCCCAATCGTAAATGTTCTGACTACCAAGAAAGGAACCTCTGCCATCAAGAAAACCATGGGATCTGATGGAGCAGAGGTATATGAAGACAGGGTATGTTCGCCTATCTTAAATAATAAGGGAGACGTGGGCTATATAATGGTAAACCTAAGGGATGTTACCAGAACCAAGCTCCTGGAGATGGAATTACAAAAAACCAATGATTTTTTGGAGAATATCATCGCCAGCTCTGTAGCTGCCATTATTGTTGCTGATATGAAAGGTGTAATCCTGCTCATGAATGAGAGCGCCCGCAGACTATTTGGCTATACCGACAAGATGGCTGTTGGCCAAAGCATCACTGAATATCTTTATACACCAGGCGGGGCAAGGAGCGTCATGAAGAAACTCAGAAGCCCTGATTACGGCGGGACAGGTAAGCTCCATTTTACAGAGATGACAATAATTAATTCCTCAGGGGAAGAAATACCGGTTGAAATGAACGCCTCTATCATATACCAGGACGGCAAGGAGATCGCCACCATGGGTATCTATAATGACCTGAGACCGAAGATAGAGATTGAAAAAAAATTGAAAGAGGCGGAGAGGATTAAATTGATGCAATCCAACAAAATGGCCTCCTTAGGTCATCTGGCAGCCGGTGTAGCCCATGAAATAAATAACCCCCTCAGCGGGATACTGATAGATGCCAGTTTGATCCTCGAGGAGCTGGACGAAGATAGTCCTATAAGAAAAGATTTACAAGATATTATAGATGATACTAACAGGTGCAAGGAGATTGTTAAAAATCTCCTTGCTTACTCCAGGCAGACAGAGTTCAAAGCAGAAATCTTCAATATAAATGGTGTAATAGAGCAGGCTTGTTCCTTTCTTAGAGAGCATGCCCTTCTCCAAAATATTACGATAGATAAAGAATTTTCCTCATCTATGTTAATGTGTGAGGGTGACAATAACCAACTTATTCAGGTCTTTACCAATATGATCATAAATGCCACCCAGGCTATGAATGGCAAGGGGAATATCACCATACGGACCAGCAAGGATAGACCAAAGGGGAAGATCCATATTGAACTCAGTGATACCGGATGTGGAATCTCCGAAGAGGACCTCCCAAAGATTTTCGACGCCTTTTTTACCACCAAAGAAGAAGGCAAGGGGACCGGGCTGGGTTTGAGTACTGTGCATGGTATCATTGAAAAACATGGGGGAACGATTAAGGTCAGGGAAACAAGTCCTGAAGGCACAACCTTTCTTATAGAACTGCCGTTGGTTAAGGTAACTGAGAATAGCCCTATGTAAGAGGAGAACCTATTTATGGCCCTAATAGAGGATCAGACATATCAGCCAAGAATACTGGTAATAGATGACGAAAAACGGATCAGGGAAGGGTGCTCTAAGATACTCACAAAAGAGAACTGCCTGGTTGACGTGGCTGAAAACGGAGAGACAGGGCTCAAGATGATAGCGGAGAAATATTACGATATTATCCTTACTGATTTGATGATGCCCGGTATAGGTGGAATGGAGGTTATAGCCAGGGTTCGGGAACAACATCTTGATACGGTTGTCATTGTCATTACCGGTTTTGCAACCCTGGAACACTCCATCGAGGCAATGAAGAAGGGTGCCTTTGATTTCATACCCAAACCTTTTACACCGGATCAGTTGAGAGTCGTGGTCAGTAAGTCTGTTAAAATGACAAGAACCCTCCAGGATATTGCCACAGAAAAAACCCGCTTTAAAACACTCGTAAACTACTTGGCTGGTGGCGTACTGGTAACCGATAAAAGCAAGAATATTATCCTCTATAACCCCACCTTACTAAGAATGTTAGGATATCAAGGGGAGGCCCTCGATGATCAACCACTCAGTGCCTTAACCACAGATGAAAAATTGACCAGGATTATAGATGGTATCCTTGGATTGAAGGTAGGTGAGTTCAAGGTTCTGAGCGCTGAGATTATGCTACATGAAAAAGGGGAAGGGTCATTTAATCAATTATATCTGAGGGCCCAGGCTGTTCCCTTCCAGAACAGGTCGGGAGAGATACTTGGTTCGGTAACCATTATAGATGATATAACCCATCTAAAGAAATTGGATGAGATGAAGTCTGCCTTCATTAGCATGGTCTCCCATGAGATCAAAGACCCCCTTTCCACTATCCTAAGTCAGATCAAGATACTTATGGATGGGCTGGCAGGCGAGTTAGGTGCTAAACAAGCCGATATACTAAGCAAGATTTCCCGTAAGGTTGAGGGCCTTGTTGAATTGTCCAACAACCTCCTTGATCTATCCCGGATAGAGGCAGGATTGATAGTTCAGGATAAGCAACAGGTGCAATTGATGGATATTCTCGATAGCTTAGTCGGGTTCATCCAAACCAGGGCAAAGGAGAAGAATATCTCTCTAAGCCTTAAAAAGGTTAATCTACCCCTTATTAATGCAGACGGGGAAAGCATGGAAGAGGTTTTTAGCAATCTAATCACCAATGCTATCATCTACACCCCGGAAGGGGGGAAGGTATCGGTAAGGGGAGAGGTTAAAGGAGATTTTGTGGGTATAAGGGTCAGTGATACCGGTTATGGTATCGCACCTGAAGAGTTACCCCGGATATTTGAACGATTCTATCGGGTAAAAACCGAGAAGACCAGAAACATTATAGGAACAGGCCTCGGTCTACCTATCGTAAAAAGCATTGTTGAGGCCCACAATGGAGCCATTCAGGTGGAAAGTAAAGAAGGGGTTGGGTCCACCTTTTATGTCCGCCTTCCTATACAATGAGCCTCGGATTACCCTGAGCATAATTCTTGACAAGGTAGAGGCAATCCTGACGCCAGGGACAGGTCCTTGGAAATTTGATCCCATATCCCTAGGCTGTATCCTCATAGTGGATAGACTATCTGCCTATTATATCAGAACTTAGGGACTTCGCCCCAATTGGAATATTGGCCTGCCCTGGCGCGAGTTGCCTGGTTTTAAGATACACGTTTAGTGTAACCGCCATCCACAAAGGAATATCAACAAGAGCGTTGCAAGAAGTCCTGGGACATGACCGCCTATCTACGACAGAGATTTATCTAAACCTTTCTCCTGAGGATATAATCCGGGAGTTTAGGGGCAAGTGGTAATTTTTAATCTGCAGATCTTGACAAACGCCAGGCACAAACATTCCAGTATTCCAACATTTCAATTGTGAGCGAAGCGAGCTAAGTTCATAGTATAGGAAATCCCATTTTTAAACCAATAAAAACTGGCCCA
>CAZMUW010000165.1:0-4278 GCA_964569645.1 uncultured Desulfobacteraceae bacterium
GGCATGCAATGCTTAGCTATATTATATAATATAAATAGATACCATAGAAATTGCAATATATGCTAAGGAGCTCGCGCCAGGGCAGGCTTAGTGGCTGAACTGTTACAAAAAATTAAGTGCATGATTAGAATCTATTTTACATCAACTATTGCCCCGGCTTCTTCAAGCTGTTTCTTAATATTTTCCGCATCTTCCTTTGAAATGCCCTCTTTTACTTTATTGGGTACATTGTCAACCAATTCCTTGGCCTCTTTTAATCCTAAATTTGTTACAGAGCGAACAACCTTAATCACCTGAATCTTTTTATCCCCAATTCCTGTTAATATAACATTAAACTCTGTTTTTTCCACCTCCTCTACCTGTTCAGCTTTTTCAGGGGCAGTAGCGGGTGATACAGCTACCGGGGCAGCAGCTGAAACACCAAATTGCTCTTCAAGCTCTTTTACCAATTCAGACAATTCTAAAACCGTCATATTGGAAATAAAGTCAATTACATCTTTTTTACTTATCTTATTTGCCATGTCTATCTAAATCCTCCATGTTAAAAAACTTAATTATTCTTATATATCAGTTTCGTCCAAACAGGGCTTGTGCATCAATCAAGAAATTATTCCTTCTGTCCTTTTATGGCCTCTAAAACGGTAACCAATCTCCTTAGCATTTCAGATAATGTTCTAACAAAAGAAGCTGGTACGCTAGAGAGAGAAAAAAGAAGTTGCGAAAGAAGAACCTCTCTTGAAGGAAGCCGTGCTAATCTCTCAATAGCAGGCAATTCAATAATTTTTCCGTTTATCTGACCAATCTTTATCTCTAATGCTTTATAATTCTGATTAAATTTTGTTAAAACCTTAGCAGGCATAACCAAATCATCATACGTTAAAGCTAAGGCACAAGGCCCAACAATATAATCTTTTAAAACAGCTGCCTCTGTATCCTGACATGCAATCGACAAGAGCCTATTCTTAACAACCTGAAACTCTATATTGGTTTCTCTCAACTCGCGTCTCAATTTAGTAAGGTCCTCTACATTCAATCCCTGGTAATCAACCAGAAAGGCTCCACAGGCCCTTCCAAGCCTTTCTTTTAAGCCTCTCATAACTTTTTCCTTTTCACTCCTGTCCAAAGACAAAAATCACCTCCCCTGCACTGCAGACATAGGCAAATGGTTGAGTAGTTGAGTAGTTGTTATCATCAAAATATTAGGCATAATTCCCAAAATTGGACATTTGGCTTTTTATCTCATGTAACATATTGATATTACTCTAATTTTCTTACCATTTAACTACTCAACCATTTTCTACTTAACCAAGTCTCCAGCTGATAGCAATCATCTTAGGTGCCCAAAGAATTGGAGACATGACATTGATTCTTCCAACACGTAGTTACCTGAGGAGATCCCTGGCATAGACTGTATCTACTTTAATGCCTGGGCCCATAGTGGTTGATATTGCTATACTTTTTAGATAGGTTCCCTTACTGGAGGGTGGTTTTAACCTTACGAGAGTATCGAGAAAGAACGCAGTATTTTGCAGGAGCTTATCAACCCCGAAAGATACCCTCCCTATCGAGCTATGTATTATTCCTGCTTTATCTACCTTGAAATCAATCTTTCCTGCCTTTAGCTCGCTGACAGCCTTGGCCACATCAAAGGTCACAGTACCAAGTTTTGCGTTGGGCATCATCCCTCTTGGGCCCAAAATACGACCTAACTTACCCACCATGCCCATCATATCCGGAGTAGCAACGGCCTTGTCAAATTCAAGCCATCCTTTTTGGATCTTCTCCGAGAGATCCTCAGAGCCAACAAGCTCTGCCCCAGCTTCCAGCGCCTCCTTTTCTTTTTCTCCCTTAGCAAAAACAATTACTCTAACTGGTTTGCCAATACCATGGGGAAGGGAAACGGTACTCCTTACCATCTGATCAGCATGGCGTGGATCAACACCTAATCGGACAGATATGTCTACCGAGGCATCAAATTTCACATATAAGCTATCTACAGCCAATTCGAGAGCCTCCTTAAATGGGTATTTCTTCAACCTGTCTATTTTTTTAGAAGCATCAATATATTTCTTTCCTCTCTTAGGCATATCATTTTCTCGTTACTTGTTTCTCGTTACTTGTTTCTCGTTTCCTTAACGAGCAACGAGCAACAAGGAACCAAATCACCGGCCTTCTCCATTTTCAACAGTGATTCCCATACTTCGGGCCGTACCCTCAATAATCTTAAAGGCCCCTGGCAAATCAAAAGCACTAAGGTCCTCAAATTTTAGGTTAGCTATCTCCTCTATCTGGCTCCTGGTCACAGTTCCCACTTTCTCTTTGCTTGGATCAGCAGAACCCTTAGCTATATTTGCTGCCTGCTTCAGAAGAACAGAGGCAGGAGGAGTTTTGGTTATAAAAGAGAAAGATTTATCTACATAAACCGTTATAACTACAGGAATAATCATACCCTCTTTATTTTGTGTCCTGGTGTTAAAGGCTTTACAAAATTCCATTATATTAACGCCATGTTGTCCCAATGCAGGTCCAACTGGTGGTGAAGGGTTTGCTTGTCCGGCCTTTACGTGCAATTTGATCATTGCAATAACCTTTTTTGCCATATATTTTCCCCGTAATAGTTCAGCCACAAAGTCACGAAGACACTAAGTTATAATATAACTCATTTAATGCCATTCTTAATAAACTTCATATGCTGCATTTACAGTTTTTCAGCTATTGATTCTTCTCTTTTTGATAAAGTTTATAATTCATATCCCTTCTTTGTGCCTTAGTGCCTTGGTGGCTAAACTGTTACCTTTTCCCTTTATATTTTTGTAACCTGAACAAAATCAAGCTCAACTGGTGTTGAACGCCCGAAGATACTTATCAGAATTTTTATCTTAGCCTTGTCTGGTTTTACCTCCTCCACAATTCCGTTGAAGTTATTAAATGGACCATCAATCACCCTAACCTCGTCACCCTCTTCAAAAAAGAATTTTGGTTTTGGCTTTTCCCTTCCCTCCTCCATCCTAATAAGGATCCCTTGTGCCTCCTGTTCAGAAATTGGAACAGGCTTCGTTCTCCCACCTAAAAATCCTGTTACCTTGTCTATATCTTGAACCATATGCCATGTTTCTTCAGTCAATGCCATTTGAATCATTATGTAGCCAGGATAGAATTTCCGAGAAGATGTCTTTTTCTTCCCCTTAACCAACTCTACAACCTGTTCAGTTGGCACTATTATCTGGCCAAAAAACTCTTCTTTGCCCAAGGATTTAACTTTTTCTTGTAAGGTTTCCTTTACCCTGTTTTCGAATCCAGAATATGTATGGGCTATATACCACTTTAACTCCACACTCACACCTGAGCTTTAATATAGGTAACGTCATTATTCATTGGTTTGAATAAGGAATTCTCTGACATTTTGTGTCACTTGTAAGTGACAAATGACTATTAACAAATGACATTCACCTAAAATAATTATCCAATTACATTCTTTATAATCTTCACCAAACCTAAATCGACTATACCCAGATAAAATGCAATTAAAAGAACCAATATAATAACTACTCCTGTAGTAGATAAAAGCTCCTTTCTAGTTGGCCAGGTTACCTTTTTAAGCTCCACCTTAGCTTCGGCCAAAAACTGTCGGGCCACTATAAAATATCTTTTGGGTGCGAATACACCATTGTCCACTTTTTTATAAACATCTTTTTTCAACGGTGTTAGCCGGGGGACTTCCTTCTCCGGAATGGCTGCTCTACCAGCTTTTTTTTGTTTAGAAATACCGGCAGTTGGCATTACATTTGATTTCTTGCTAACGCTTTTTCTTCTGTGTGCCTTCTTTTTTTTCATAATCCATAAGATACCTTCAGGGGATCACACATCCCACATCATAAAATAAATCCTTCCAAAAATGGCAGGCCAGGAGGGATTCGAACCCCCAACACCCGGATTTGGAGTCCGGTGCTCTAACCGTTAGAGCTACTGGCCTGCATTACTTATGTTTATCGTGTTAATAGGGTTCCTCGTGTTTATTGCGTTAATAGGGTTAACCTGCACCCAACAAACCCAGGCTACTTTGTTTCCTTATGAAGGATATGGGTACGGCAAAATGGACAATACTTCTTGAACTGCAATTTGTCCGGAGTCCTTCTTTTATTTTTTGTAGTTGTGTAGTTTCTATGCTTACATATTGTACAAGCCAAGGTAATAATATCTCTCATATGCATAACTCTACTCTACAATATCACTTATTACTCCGGCACCAACCGTCTTACCACCTTCCCGGATAGCAAA
>CAZMUW010000166.1:0-4257 GCA_964569645.1 uncultured Desulfobacteraceae bacterium
ATTGCCTGAAGAATGCTAATATAAAGTATATTTACGAATTGGTTCAGAAGACAGAAAGCGAAATGCTGAAGACCAAGAATTTTGGAAGGAAGTCCCTGAATGAGATAAAGAGAATATTGGAGGAAATGGATCTTCAGTTTGCCATGAAACTTAAAGATTTTCCCTCCCCTAAGCAAGAAGAAGAGGAAGGAGAGGAAGAGAATAAAGAGAATAAAGAGAATCAGGATCAATGAGACACAGAAAGGCAGGGAAAAAGCTGGGGCGTGACTCAGCCCATCGAAGGGCCATCTTAAGAAACATGGCTACTTCTCTGTTTAGACATGAGGAGATTTCAACAACATATGCAAAGGCCAAGGCGCTACGGCCTGTTGCTGAGAAGATGATTACCCTGGCAAAAAGAGGGGATCTTCATGCAAGACGTCAGGCCCTTTCCTATATTATGGATAAATCTGTTACCCATAAACTGTTTGATCAGATGAAGGATCGTTTTTTAGACCGCCAAGGTGGTTATATCAGGATTTTAAAGACAGGCCATAGGGCTGGCGATAATGCACCTTTAGTAATTATCCAGTTATTATTGGCACGGAAGGGGGAAACTTCAGGCAAAACGGCTACAAGAGGCGTAAAGGGTGGAAAAAAGGTTCCTGAAAAGGTTTTAGATAAAGAGGCTAGATCCAAAGGGAAAAAACAAGTTTCTGAGGATGAACAGGAGAAGGTAGAAAAACTGTAAACCCCGTTAGAAAGTTTGAATAGGGATTCAGAACCCGCTTAAACTTATTAGTTCTTCTACCCTGCCATAAATGGCAAGGCTTTCTTTCTAACAGGGTAAAAAGAAAGATGTTGAGCAGAAGGGAAAAAAGATTAAAGCTCAAAAAGCCCCCTTATTGATAAAAAGGGGGCTTTTTTTTAGATAGTTATTTAAAACAAACCCACCCTAACCCTCCCCGTCAAGGGCTGGTCTTTATACACGCTAGACACAGAGGGTAATCTTTGATGTGGTTCTAACTATCTAAAAACATTGAATATCGAATGTCGAACAAGGAATGTCGAATGTTGAAGTGAGATATTCGTAATTCTGCGGTTCGATATTCAATATTCAATATTCAATGATTCTAGTTAGTTGCAGCCACCACCTAAAAACCCACTGTGTCAAGTGTGTGCAAAGCCCAGCCTGGTGGGAGGGGGTGCTGAACTGTTACGCAAAATGAAAAATGAAAAATTTAAAATATTAGAGGAGAGGGGGGTAAACTTTTCATTTTTCATTTTTCATTGTCTGACCAAAATTTCACCAAATTTTGATCAGATACGGAGGGGTAAAGGTGATAACCTGGATTAAAGGTGGAGAAGTAATAGACCCTCGCTCTGGAACAAAAAAGACACTGGATATTGTTATAAGAAAGGGAAAGATTGAAAGACTCCTTCCTCATGGAAAGTTTAATCCTCCTGAGGATATTGATTTCAAAACAATGGATGTCTCTGGGATGATAGTCACCCCTGGTCTCATTGATATGCATGTCCATTTCAGGGAGCCAGGAGAGGAGTATAAAGAGACAATTGCAACTGGAAGTAAAGCTGCTGCTACAGGAGGATTTACCGCTGTGGCATGTATGCCTAATACAAGTCCTATAAATGATTCACGATCTGTTACCGAATTTATCATAGAGAGGGCGCGAAAGGCTAACCTGATAAGGGTTTATCCGGTTGCGGCTATAAGCAGGGGTTTGAGGGGTGAGTCATTAACTGAATTTGGTGACCTTAAACAGGCAGGTGCTGTGGCTGTATCCGATGATGGAAGGCCAATTACCAGCAGTGAGCTCATGAGGCGGGCAATTGAGTATGCAAGGTTTTTTAATCTACCAGTGATTTCACACTGTGAGGATCTCTATCTGTCAAATAAGGGTGTTATGCATGAAGGTACTATTTCTACCCGGCTGGGTTTGCCTGGGATCCCCGCGGCCTCAGAGGAGATAATGGTAGTAAGGGAGATACTTTTAGCAAAGTTAACTGGATATCCTGTTCATATTGCCCATGTTAGTACCGAGGGATCTGTTAAATTTATTAAACAGGCCAAGGAAGAAGGTATTCCTGTAACAGCTGAGACAGCTCCACATTATTTCAGTCTTGATCACACAGCTGTCATCGACTTTGACACCAATGCCAAGATGAATCCCCCATTGAGGGAATCCAGGGATGTAGAGGCCATAAAAAGAGGGCTTTCTCAGGGTGTGATAGATGTTATCGCAACCGATCATGCCCCCCACAGCCTACTGGAGAAAGATGTAGAGTTTGATAAGGCCGCATTTGGTATAATAGGCCTGGAGACAGCCTTACCCCTTACTCTGGCCCTGGTAAGGGAAGGGGTGATGGATTTACCTGCGGCCATAGCAAAGCTTTCCTATAATCCCGCCTCCATTCTCGGCATAAAAGGTGGCATTATTGAAGAGGGTAAAGAGGCAGATTTAACAATTATAGACCTAAATAATGAATATGCGGTAAGGGAGGACAGTTTTAAATCTAAAAGCCATAATTCCCCTTTTATTGGCTGGAAGATGAAAGGTAAGGCCATTCTTACTATGGTTGGAGGAAGGATTGTTAATGATAAATTAAAAATTAGCAATTAAAAATTAGCAATGAGAAATTAGCAATGAGAAATTAGCAATGAGAAATGACGGAGTTACAATAAGCTCAATCCTCGTAGTTGATGATGAATTAAGTATGCGGGAATTCCTTGAGATTTTATTGACCAAGGAAGGTTACTCGGTGAGTTGTGCGGCTAATGGGGAGGAGGCATGTAGCGTTCTGGACAGAGAGATATTTGATTTGGTTATTGCCGATATCCGGATGGACAATATAGATGGTATAGGGGTCCTAAGAAAGGTAAAGGAGGTCAATTCAGAAACCCCGGTGATAATTATCTCTGCATTTGCTACAGCAGAGACGGCTGTTGAGGCCATGAAGGATGGGGCTTACGATTATGTTCCTAAACCTTTTAACACTGGTGAATTTAAAAAGATTGTCCGAGATGCCCTTCATAAAAAAACGGTTTCAAGGGGTGAGGAGGAGGATGGTTTAAAAAAAGGGTACCATTTTGATTGTTTAATCGGCGAAAGCCCTCAAATGAAAAGGATCTATGACCTGATCAAAAGGGTTGCTAACACCAAGACAAACATACTTATCTCTGGTGAGTCTGGTACCGGTAAGGAGCTTGTAGCCAGGGCTATACATGGACAGAGCCAGAGGAAAGATAAGCCTTTTGTGGTTATTAACTGTGCCGGGATTCCTGAGACATTAATCGAGAGCGAGCTTTTTGGTCATAAGAAGGGGGCATTTACTGGGGCAAGCACGGATAAGGCTGGTCTCTTTGAGGCAGCGGATGGGGGGACAGTATTTTTTGACGAGATAGGGGAGTTAAGTCCCGCCATTCAGGTTAAGCTCCTGAGGGTTATTCAAGAGAGAACCTTTACCAGGATTGGGGAGACTAAGGAGAGAAAGGTAGATGTAAGGTTTATATCGGCCTCGAATAAAAATCTTGAAGAGGAGGTAATGGCTGGAAATTTTCGGGAGGACCTTTTCTTTAGACTGAACGTTATCGAGATCTCAATACCCCCTTTAAGAGAAAGAAAGGGAGATTTGCCCCTTTTGGCCAACCATTTTTTAGGGAAATACTCCAATGAATTGGGAAAGGATATAAAAAAGGTCTCTACCTATGCAATGGATATACTGAGTCAATACCTCTTTCCAGGCAATGTAAGGGAATTGGAGAACATAATTGAGAGGAGTGTGGCACTGGAGACCTCCAATATTGTTTTGCCCCAGAGCCTGACCCTTTCTGATTTTAAAAAGCTTCGAGTAAAGGAAGATAGACGCCATACTGACCTGGATCCTGATGGAATCAAGCTCGATAAGGTGATGGCTGAGATAGAAAGGGATTATATTGTCAAGGCTATGGAAATGTCTCACGGGTCAAGGCAAAGAGCTGCCGAGCTTTTGGGTATCACCTTAGATTCTCTAAAATATCGTCTCACGAAATTAAGTCTTTAATCTTTTTTAGCCCATTAGTCTCTAAAAAGGTAAAAAAAACGAGTAGGGAAAATAAATTCTTGGGTGAAATCCACCTTTTTCGGGTGAAAATCCCCCCATAGGATGGAAAAATTAGGTCTATGAGTCACAGAAAAAGTGAAATAGTAAGCCTATTGAAAGATTTTTTTCATAACTATTTAGCCGCAGATTCGCACAGATGAATACAGATAGGTTTAA
>CAZMUW010000167.1:0-4215 GCA_964569645.1 uncultured Desulfobacteraceae bacterium
TAACGAAGTCTGAATGTCCAATTTTGCCGGCCTTGGTTTATATTCTAATGATAACAACTATTTAACTAATAGAGCATTTAACCATTTGACGAACTCCGGAAGGTAAAAAATTATGGCAGATGCGAAAGGTAAGGATAAATACGCAGAGGCAGGTGTAGACATAGATGCCGGTAAAAAATTTGTAGAGATTATTAAACCAATAATAAGCAAGACATTTAAATCCAATGTTATGAGTGACATAGGTGGCTATGCCGGTCTTTATTCCATTACCTTAGGAAATATTAAAAAGCCTGTTCTTGCCTCCTCCACTGATGGAGTAGGCACAAAGTTAAAGATAGCCTTTATGCTTGATAAGCATGATACTGTAGGGATAGACTTGGTAGCCATGTGCGTTAATGATATCCTCGTACAGGGTGCAATCCCACTCTTTTTTCTCGATTATATTTCAATGGGCAAACTTAATCATGATATAGCAGTAGAGATAGTAGAGGGTATCTCAAGAGGCTGCAAGGAGGCTAACTGTGCCCTAATCGGTGGGGAGACGGCTGAAATGCCTGGATTTTATGCCGAAAACGAATATGATCTTGTGGGATTCGCTACGGGATTAGTAGATGCTGATAAGATCATTGACGGCAGTGAGATAGCTATTGGACACCGGTTGATCGGGGTAGCATCCAGCGGACTTCACAGCAATGGCTATTCTCTGGTCAGAAGGATATTTTTTGACTGGCTCAAGATGTCTGTTAATGATCATATTGATGAATTTGGCCGGACACTTGGGGAAGAATTGATCGAGCCAACAAGGATCTATGTAAAGATCATAAGCTACCTGATAAAGAACTTTCATATATTCGGCATCTCCCACATAACTGGTGGTGGGATAACAGAAAACCTCCCCAGGATCCTACCCAGGCATTGCCATGCTGTAATCAGCCGATCATCGTGGACACACCAACCTATTTTTCACTTTATCAAGAAGGCTGGAAATATTCCTCAAGAGGAGATGATGAGGACCTTCAACAATGGTATCGGTCTGATAATTATCGTCGCTGAAAAAGATGTCCAGGATATTATGGAGCAAATTCAGACAATGGGTGAAATCGCATACCAGATAGGGTGGATAGAGAAAAGAGGTACGAACCCTGCGTTGAAATTTATCGATTGAGGTTATAATCTTTGCCTGTCTTGATAAGTAGCTGCCTCCTTGGCATTGGGTGCAGGTATGACGGTAGCCACAGCCGGGTTGAAGAGATTATTAAAAAGGCCCAAGAGATGCAATTTATACCTATCTGCCCTGAACAGTTAGGTGGTTTACCCACCCCCCGGGCACCGTCAAACATTGTTGCCGGTGATGGAAAGGGGGTCCTTGCCGGACATGCCCGGATAATAAATTCTTTGGGCGAGGATGTAACAGGGGCCTTTATTAAAGGGGCTCGGGAGACCCTTAAACTGGCAAGGATAACAGGCGTAAAGAAGGCCATTCTAAAAAACAAAAGTCCCTCCTGCGGTCTTAAAACCCCTTATTGTGAAACAGATACTGGATATGGTCCTGGCGTAACGGCATCCATTCTTCTCGGTGCTGGTATCGAGATAATTGAAATAGACCCGGATGGAAAAATAAGGATCTGACCTTCCTTTCCCAAATATCATAAACCTATGCCGGTGTGCTAGGTATAGAAGGGTCACCTTTTGATCCACAACCCGAAGGCACGTTCGCTAATAAAATGGGGGACGTAGGGGCAGCCGACAAGGCTGCAATCCAGCTGGTGAAAGTCCAGCCGTATCAGTTGCTCGTGTCGGATACGTAGTGATGCCACATCTCGGGGCAGGTAACCAACCGAGCTATGCGTGGTTAGGCCGGCTGGTAAGAACTTAAGGATGAACACTGGCAGAGAAGGAATTGGCCCATCTTGGATTTGAAGAGATCAAGAACAGAGCGCGCCCGGCACGGGCCTGCGGGCGTGAGCGGTGATGGATGGTGATAGAATTTAAGATCCTCAGTGAAATTAGAGACATTGAGACAATCACAGAGGGCCGAGGCGTGTACATTCGGCGCTATCTAGAGCGCACTTTCGGCAAGGGTCGCTGGCGGAAGATGAATGGCATAGCAGCTGTGCAATTAGCAGACGGTACAATCTGCGAAGCGGAGATACACTGATTTGAAGCGTACGGCATAGGCCGTAAGGATTTCAAAATCAAGAGGGTGATTCGAGGCGGAGTCGCACAACATGCTCCGTGTCATTGATGAGGACAGGTCAGAGCCTGATGGCTATCTCTACCCTGCGTCAATGTTTGCACCGATCGAGCTGCCGGAAGCGGCAGAGCGGGTGCTAATGAGAGCGGGCGACTGAACGTGGTGGAATTTTTTTGACAACAGAGAGAAGCCACTGGTACCAACTATGGATATCATGCTGACATTCTCTCAAGAGAGTTGCCCTTTGTGTAGAAAAGCTGCATAGCAATAGCTGGGGGGAACTCAATGGTTGCTGTCTTGATTCGGTGTTTCCCTCGGTGGGAGCTGGTGTATGGAGCATAGCCAGCGAGCCGCCTAACACCGAGATGCAGCCGACCGCATACAGCGGCGGCTGATTTTTATGTGGCCATTGAATGTTTATAAGATGTAGAAAAAAATAATGAGGAAAAATGATGAGTGAGAAGATCGAATTTGAAGTCGGGCATAAGTATGAGAATATGAAAGGAGTTTATGAAGTTATCTCGATTAATGGTGATTCTATGATTATTCGGTGGGAAAGTGGAGAACAGATTTCAACCCCTACAGATCTACAGCGCAGAATAATTGAAAGAATGCAAAGAGAGAGACAAGAAAGAGATAATGAAAAGATACAAAATGAACCAAAAAAGCCAAAACGTAAAAATAGGAAGTCTACCTCAAAATACAGGTCTCAATTTAAGGGATTTGAAGAAAGTGATTTTAAGAAAAATGTCACTGAAACAAATTGGCGAAGTCGTAGTTCCTTAGGGGGACCGGTGCCTTTACCCGGAACCTGACCGAGAGGCCTCTGCGCTTCGCTTGAGGTCCCCCGGCAGGTGAGCTTATACAGAGAACGGCAATGAGTCCTATTTGAAATGTGATGCGCCGCCTTTTAACCGGGTATGCGGTCAGCTTTAAACTGCACCACCACCGCCATGGTCTTCATTTTTTGCTTGACAGGAGAATATAGGATTGTCCCCTATTTTCTTCATATTATTTTCAGGGCTCCCTTTTATATCGTTCCCGAAAACTTCTCCTCATTCCCAGTTGTGTAAAGAATGAATTAAGACCCACACCAAGGGAAAAGCGGTTTTTCATTGTATTAAAGGTTCTGGCCAGAATCCGGCCCATGTTATATCCCTCCATTAAGACCTGGGCATTGAGTTCAAACATTTCCTTGGGACCCATGGTTGGATGCTTGAAAACAATTGAATCACCACCGTAATGATCCCAGGAAAGTTCGGTAAAGATTCTTCCTTGTTTAAGGTACTCGTCGTAAATCTGACTACCGGGCATGGGGGTTAACGTAAAAATAAAGGGGATAATCTTCATCTCATCGCAAAACTCCAGGGTGCGCCAGTAAGTTTCCGGTGCATCCTCATCCCAGCCTATAACAAAAAACCCCATAATCTCTATACCCAGTTCCTGAATGATCCTGATGTTCTCCTTCATGTTTTGGATTTCAAAGGTATCGGGAGATGTAAAATGAAGCTTGCGCCAGGCACCGGATTGCTTCTGGCCTGCGCCGGATATGGATTCCAGGCCGGCTGCTATAGAGCAAAGTCCGCTTTCAGCCGCCAGCTCGATAATCTTCCGGCCATCCTTGTAATTGACTGCTGACAAACCCCCTGCTCCACCCCATAACCTCTTGGGGCTCAATCCCGCCAGTTCTTTATATAAATCAAGATAGTATTGATTTTCCTCCGGTCGGTCCACGAGCTGGGGATGGCCAAAGACGCTGTCATCCACGTTGAAATAATGCTTCCGCAGGGTCTCTACCTCCTCCACGACCTCATTAATAGGGCGGTGTCGGATCTTTGGGCCAAAAATAGGGGTGACTGGACAGAAACGGCAGTGGTTCGGACATCCGCGGGTCGTGAAAATGGAATCCATCAGATAGCGATCACGAGGCAAAAGGTCTCGCCTCATCATTGGAAGGGTTTCCAGGTTGGGCCGTTGCAGCTGGTGGTCAGCGCTTCCATTCAATGATTCCGTGTAGTATG
>CAZMUW010000168.1:0-4190 GCA_964569645.1 uncultured Desulfobacteraceae bacterium
CAATTGCATATCCACACCCCGTCGCGCTAGGGCAAGCTGGCTTGCAAGGACTGAGTTCAATAGCGTCTGCTTTAGAAGTATTACAGTAACAACCCCACTATGTCGAGTTTCTATGCAAGTCGCACAATGGAGGAACTGAATGAGGTCATACGGAAGATATAGATATGATAGAGGATTCAAAATACGAGATCAACAGGATGATAAAAAATATCATGTAAATCCTGTCAATCCTGTCTAAAAGGACTGAACTGTTACGAATCTTCTTCCCACATGTTTCCCTCCTCCTGTCCCTCTTTTCATCTTCCCATCGTAGTCACCACACCTATTAACCCCTCCAATATATTTTTGCAGGCACCCCACAAAAACCAATTCCATTGCGATTATCGTGTCCGAAAGGTTTAAATTCGACAAAATGTTTGACGGGAACCGAACTTAGCTCCGCTTCGCTCCGCAATTGGAATGTTGGAATAGTGGAATGATGGCCCCAGTGAAATAGAAGGAGTTTCACGGGGTAAAAATAATGGGTGATCTTGTCCTGAGCAACGTGAAGGAGTGAAAATGGGACAGTGGGTGAACTTGCCCTCCTTCACTTTATTCAGGACAAGCTCACAAGGTGAAGGATTGGCAAAACTCCAATTGACAGGAAAGTAAATAAATGAGAAACGTAACTTCTCAATAAGTCCGGGTAGTAGCTGTGGATTCCCGGTTCCGCGGGAATGACGAGTGAGTGTAAGTTTCTGTCATTCCTGCGGAAGCAGGAATCCAGTGATTAGTAACAAAAACCAATCTACCCTGACTTATTGAGAACTTACTGAGAAACTTCCTTTAAAATCAACATTCCATTATTCCACCATTCCATTATTCCAAGTGCAGGGCAAAAACTCAGACCTCAAAAAATTCTATTAATTTCAATAAGTTGTAGAATTTCCGAGACGTCTAATTAGTGAGTAAGAATAGACACTTCTATGAATTATTATAGCCGCCCTTATCACTAACATTCCCACCATTGACCTCCTCATTAATCCCTAATCCCCTGAATTAGCAGTATCACCAAAACACCAAAAAACCATGGAATGATTCCACATAGGACAGGTCTGTCCAAATTTAAACCTGAACCAAACCACAGAAAGGAGGTGAAACCCTCAGAGTTTCTTACCTGTATAAATAAATCCATATCAACACAAACCATCAGATGAGCGGTCCTATATTGGCCGCTCTTTTTTTTGTGGAAGGAGGTGATAGTCTTGAAAGAGATACAATTAAATCCACAACAGTTAGAGGCAGTTTCTCACAGAGATGGTCCAATGATAGTCCTATCAGTCGTTGGTTCTGGTAAAACAATGGTACTGACAGAGCGTATTATCCATCTGATTGAGGAACATGGCATTAACCCTAATAACCTTCTGGCGATCACATTCGCAAAAAAGGCGGTATTGGAAATCCAATCAAGACTGGAAAAGAGATTGAACGGAAATGGAGACAATGCCATGGTCTGCACGTTTCATTCCCTTGCTTATCGTATATTGAGGGCGGAAGGGTATCCCATTAGTGGATTCCGGCTGGTTCATGATGCTCAGCAGATGAATCTATTTCGCCAGGCTATGGATAAGGCAGATGTGAAAGAGGAACCATCATTGCTGCTTAGTCGTGTATCCCTTGCTAAGAATGACTTGATTTCCCCATCTGATCTTGAAAAATCCAATGAGCCGGAAGATAAGAAACTATCCAAGGTGTATTGCTGCTATGAACTCCATTCTTCATGAACAACAGGTAGGGGAGATACAATAGGTCATCAAAATCGACTAAAGATCACTTCTTTCTTCCTATAATCAGGGAGCGTCGAACGATCCCCAGGGTTCGGTTTTTTTGCATCTGGGCTACGATGTTTGCCTGAAACCGTTGCGTGGCCTCCGGCTCCGCTTCCAGCCCGTAGGGCTTACAGGCCGGAGGGTAGAGCCTACGCCTCGGAGAGACATGGGTTCTGGCAAGAAAAAAGGGGTTGGGATTTTAGATTTGCAATTATCGATTTGGGATTGTAACATACAAACTCACATTTTTGCATTTATGAAGAGGAAGCAGAATGAACGAAAAAAAATACAAAATCACTGAAGTGTATCCAAATTCGCCTTTGGTGGAAGTGGTTTGTGAGGTCAGATTCCCGGGTGAGTTGGCCATTGAGTGCAGAAGAGATGAGTTTTATGAAAAAATAAGGGATAGGTATCCGACAATTCTGGTTCCAAAAGTTGGTGATGGGTTAGCGCCCTACCGTTTTGAAAATGAAGGCCAGACCGCTGAGATCATACTGGCTATAAACCGGTTCTCATTCCATGATAAGAAATACTCAGGCCACAAGAGATTTATTAAGGAATTTAATGATCTGGTCAAAACAATTAGCCAAACCTACTCGCTGAAAAAATTGGCCCGTGTGGGCTGGAGATATATAAACATCATTCCCTTCACTCGTGAGGATGGAATTGTGCCACTTCAACGCTTTATATCTGTTAATGTTAACCTTCCGGAAGGAGTCTCTGATCAATTTGAGAATCTGAGTATGGTTTTTATATCTAAAGTTCCAGACGGCACCATTACAACTCGCATTGAATCTATAATCCGATCAGATGACCAACAAGAGGCGTTGCTCCTGGATTTTGACTTTGCCTTAACTGAAAAAATAGCGTTTTCCACGATTAATTCATGTGTCAGCAGGGCTCACGAGCAGACAAGGGCGATATTTGAGAATTTGATAACTGATGATTATAGACAGTATTTGAGAGGTGAGATGATATGAACCTGGCTCAAATTAGTGAAAGCTATGAACTGAGAGATGAACGGCTGGATTCAATCCCTAAAAATTTTAAAAGGGGGGTAAAGTCGGTATCAACAGCATCAGAATTGGATTTAAGACCTGTTAGTTGGGGGTTTGCTACGGCCAAGACCCCACTCTGGCGATTTCCTTCATCACATGGAGTTGTCATTTCCTCAAAGCCGGTTTCCGTTAAGATCAGCCGGGGGGAAACTCTTTTCCTTGCGGAAAATGAGAACCTTGGTCTTTATGCAACAGGAGAGTCGAGAGATGATGCTATACATGCATTTTGCGAGCAACTGATCCATTTCTATAAGCATTATAAAGGGTTAAACTGGAATCGTGTGACTGGTGAAGCACATCGTCTAAAGGAGATATATGAAAATCTTTTCAGGGAAACCCAAAAATGAAAGTTACCCGTGCTGCAATTTTAAGGAACTTACCCAAGAAAGGCTTCCGAAAAGAATCCGGGCATCATATCTACTTTTATCACGAGTATAATGGGATGGAGACCGGGGCATACACATATATATCACACTCGGCTAAACAAAAAGGTGTAGCGGGTGATCTTCTTTTAAGTATGAGAAAGCAACTTAAGCTGGAAACTACACGAGAAGCTGTTGATCTCATCAAGTGCCCGATTGATAAGGAAGAATTCAACAGAATTTTGATTGAGAGGGAACTTTTTCTTCCGGAAACGTCATCAACAAAACGGGGGAGATAATTTTGGCCAAATTAAAACCCTGGGTAGCAGGATAATATTGCATAAGATTTATGATAAGTGGATCAGAAGAGAGCCAAGTTGGGCAGATGACCTTGATGTATTACTTAAAGAAATAGGGGCTAGAAAAGATGGAACCAGCAAAAGAAGAAATCCATAAGGATTACAAGATCAAGATAATCGAGGGCAAAATGAGGTACTTAATTGATGGAATGGCCTTTTGGGCGAAGGATATTAGAAGAAGAGGAGAGGAATAGGTTGAGAGATGTCCCACTTATCCCCAATTCGCAAAGCGCCCTTTGATAAAGAAGAGTCCTTGCTTCTGCTGGCGTTTTCTAACGCGCTTTTGAATATATGTCCTCCCTATCAATCTGGACTCACTTTTTGAGATCATATCCATCCACCAGGGCTCCGAATCAGTCCCTCACTAACCACGATCGTTGTTACCAGTTGCCGAATTCCGGAAATTGAAAAACAAATCATTTCAAGCAAATGGCAACCAGGATACTGGCACCTTTTGTATTTACCCTGCTAAGTAGGGTTGCCATTTGTCTGCTCGCATTACCAATATAGCCATAGATACCTTCACACGAAAAAAATGCACAAGTTATCACCCCCCCCCCTAACCCTCCCCCGTCAAGGGGGAGGGGACTTTAAAGGAGCACT
>CAZMUW010000169.1:0-4153 GCA_964569645.1 uncultured Desulfobacteraceae bacterium
CCCTGCCACAACCGAAACAATGATATATCTGCTTGTCCTGGTTAACGGTAAAAGAGGGTGATCTTTCAGAATGAAAGGGGCAAAGGCCAATATGATTCTGCCCCCTCTTCTTCAGCTGCACATGCTGCCCGATGATCTCAACAATGTCTGCTGCCTTCTTTACCTCTTCTTTGGCCCCTGATAAATCCATGATTTAAGTGCCTAAAGTTATAAATGCCTAAAGTGCCTAAAGTTATAAATGTTAACCTGTGATTGTTGAGTTTAAGGCAACTCTTTATCTTTCCTTCAATCCCTAAATCCCTCAATTCCTAAATCCCTAAATCCCTCAATTCCTAAATCCCTCAATCCCTCAATCCCTAAATTCACAATCAATAATTTTAAGCACTTTTAATTTTAAGCACTTTAGCTCACTTTAGTCACTTTTAAAGCTCAACTATTGTTACACCGTCACTCCTCCCGTCCCTGCCTCCAGAGATAAAATCCTTCACATAAAAATTTTCCTTTAGATGTTCTCTTATAGCCTTTTTTAAGGTCCCTGAACCAATACCATGAGTTATCTTTACCTTTTTATATCCATGAACCAAGGCCTGATCTATCATTCTGTCCACCAGGGGGAGCGCGTCAGCAACATTATAACCAATAAGATTTAACTCTTTTTTGTCCATGGATGGGCTTGATACAGACCATTGTTTTCCCTTTTCCTGATCTTCCTCCTGTTGAGAAGGTGCCTTTGATTCCGGAATCAACTCAGAGGAGTCAACAGTAAGCTTCACATTTCCTATTATAATCTGGGCCTTTGAGGAGTTCTCATCAATACCAACAACCAGACCTCTCATTTTCGATTTCTTGTGATAAACAGGCTGTCCGATAGTAATGGAAATATGATTAGTTGACTTCTTCTCCTCCTTTAGGCCTGCTATGGCATCCATCAGATCCCCTTTTACCCGGGTGTATCTCTGGGTTGCCTCAAACTGACCATCGGGTCCTTTTTCTTTTAGATATCCTATCGCTTCACCAAACCCCTTTTTTGCCTCAGATAAGAGCCTTTCTGCCACCTGTTCTTTTTGAATCAGCATCTTATTTAGCTGTTCACTCAATCTCTCCCGTTCTTCCTCTAACCTCTTCCTGGATAGCATATACTCTTGTCTGGCGATTGTAACAGTATCTTTCTCTCCTTTCAGCTCCTCCATCATCTTAGAAAGATCTTCCATTATCAAATCAGGCCTTCCCCTGTCTTTTCCCAGATAAGCAGCAGCCTTATCAATTATCTCAGGCTTAATCCCTATATCCCGGGCTATCTCGATGGCATGGCTCACTCCTGGCATACCGGTTAGTAATATAAATGTAGGCCTGCCCTTCTCGTAGTCAAACTCCACAGATGCATTTTGGGCCTTTTTGTTAATCAGGCCATATCTTTTTAATCTTTGATAGTGTGTAGAGATTGCACTCAGGGAACCCTTCTCCGAAAGATAGTCCAGGATGGACATGGCCAGTGAGGTCCCTTCATCCGGATCTGTACCTGCTCCAAGCTCATCCAGGATTACCAGAGAATTTTCACCTGCCAGATCTGCAATCTCTTTTAAATGCTCCAGGCGAGCGGAGAATGTGCTTAATCCGGCTGATATATCCTGTTCATCTCCGATCTCGGCCAGTATGTTATCAAAAACAGCCAGCTGGCTTCCCTCCTTAGCAGGGATATGCATGCCAGCCTGAGACATAAGGGCTAATAGACCTATTGTCTTTAATGACACAGTCTTTCCACCCCTGTTAGGACCTGAAATTATAAGGATACATTTTTCAGCACCTATCTTAATCTCTACAGGGACTACCCTTTCCGGATTTCCTGCTTTATCCCCTTCACTGGATTCAAGATAAAGGGAAAGGAGTATAGGGTTCAAGGCATCTAAAAGATAAATAGTCTTTTTTGAAGTAAGGATAGGGCTTATTCCCTTTATAGCCCTGCTAAATTCTGCCCGGGCAAAAATGCCATCAATCCTTCCTGTAATCTCTAAACATGTAAGGAGCTCAGATGAAAAATCAGATACAAGGTCTGTAAGCCTTTCTAAAACCTTTCTCTCCTCCTCCCTTTCCCTATCTGTCAATTCAACTAAATGATTGTTTTCCTCCACTACTGTCATCGGTTCCATAAAGCATGTGGAGCGGCTCTTGGAGTAACCATGGACAATCCCCCTGATAAAACCCCTCTTATCAGTCTTAATAGAAACAACATAGCGCCCATCTCTCACTGATACAAGGTTATCATCGTTAAAGTCAAAGCTGCTTAAGATATCATTTAGCTTTTTCTCTACTATCCTTCTTAAGGCTACCCTTTGGGATCTTATAGTGGCAAGTAATGGGCTTGCAAGATCAGATATCCCTCCATATTCCGTGATTGACCTTTCAATCTCCTTGGCGAGATCATGACATGCTGGAATATCATCAATTATATGCGTCAAGGAAGTGCATAAGTCTCTTGCCTCATATATCCACTTCTTTGCCCGATTAGAAATACTTATTAGATTATAGATAGATAAAAGTACTTTTGGTTCAAGATAGGCCCCCTTTTTGCTGGCTTTCATTAACGCTGGCCTGAGATCAACCATGCTCGATAAAGAGATAAATCCCTTTACCAGCAGAAGCTCCTTCATCTCTGAAACCAGCCTCTGCTCAACCTTAATAGATTCCAGCTCTTTTAACGGCTTAAGTGACAGACAGTCTGAACGACCTAATGGAGAAGCGGCGTAATTTGATAAGATATTGAGCAGCTGGTAGTATTCAAGCACCCTGAGTGAGTGTTCTATCATGTGGGTTTTAAAGGATTAACCCCTATCTCCCTAACTCAGCAATTCTTGAGCTATCCTATTAACTTCACGTCCATCAGCCCTCCCTGCCAATTTAGGCATTACGGATTTCATAACCCTGCCTAAGTCTTTTGAGCCACTGGCCGAGATTTCCTCAATTGCCTGAGTTACTACTCCTTTAATTTCTTCGGTTGATAACTGGGGCGGCAAATAGCTGGATAAGATTCTTAACTCTTCCTCCTCTTTTTCTACAAGATCTTGACGTAAACCCTGACCGAATTTCTCTATTGCCTCCTTCCTTTTTTTGATCTCTGATGATAATACTCCCCTAATCTGATCATCGGTAAGCTCCTCACGTAACTCAACCTGCTTATTTTTGATTGCAGTCTTTAGCCCTCTTAACACAGAAAGTCTTCCCTTATCCTGCTCCTTTATTGACTTTCTTAGATCAAGAATAATATCATCATATAAACTCATAGGGATATCACTTTAAAAGTTAAACCTTTATGCTAAATATTATTTATTAAGATGTCAATAGAAATAACATAAATTTTTTTAATTTTAATGAATTCTCTTTTTTAGTATATAAATAGCCTGCTCCAGTTTAATTGATCCATCATAAAGTGCCCTTCCTACTATCATGCCACTTACACCATCCTCTTCTAATTCTAATATATCCCCTATATCTTTAATTGATGATATTCCGCCTGCTGCTATAACAGGTACCTCTATAAATCTTGCAAGGTCTCTTATAGCATCTATATTCGGGCCTTTTTTCATTCCATCCCTTTTTATATCTGTATAGATAATAGAGTTGATTCCCATATCTTCGAGCCTCTTTGCCAGATCAATAGCAATAATACTGGTAGGCTCTACCCAACCTTCAACAGATACATAACTATCCTTTGAATCAATAGCTACGATAATTCTACCCGGATACCTCTTGCATGCCGTCTCTACTAAGCCTGGATCCTTATAGGCCCCTGTACCTATAATAATCTGGTCGACACCTAAGTTGATATACTCCTCTAAAGTATGTAAGTCTCTAATACCACCACCTAATTGCACTGGAATAGAAACCGTATCTACCACATCTTTTATAACTTCTCTATTAGAAGGTTTTCCTTGAACAGCCCCATCCAGATCAACAAGATGCAATCTCTTTGCTCCTTTCCTTTCCCATTGTAAGGCCATCTCTTCTGGGTAATCAGAAAATATGGTCTCCCTGTCCATAAGACCCTGCTCTAATCTTACGCACTTACCACCCTTGATATCTACTGCCGGTATAATGATCAACTGAACTTAGCTCCGCTTCGCTCCGCAATTGGAATGTTGGAATAGTGGAATGATGG
>CAZMUW010000170.1:0-4152 GCA_964569645.1 uncultured Desulfobacteraceae bacterium
AATATATGCTAAGGAACTCGCGCCAGGGCAGGCTTAGTGGCTGAACTGTTACCAATTTTTGAGGGCTGAATATTTCCTTGACTATACCCTGTATACTTTATAGAAAACCTTTGTCAAGGCAAAAGTGGGTGTCACATGGCAGGGATAGAAAAGGAATATACCGTCTATCTAATAAAGGTTGAGAGAGAAAAATGTAATGGGTGTGGCCAGTGTATGGACTTTTGCCCGGTAGATGTTTTTGAGATCAAAGAAGGAAAATCCATTCCCTTAAACCCGCAAAACTGTTTAGGGTGTGGCACATGTGTGGCTGTTTGCACTATGATGGCTATTATTATGACCGATATATGATTGCAGGTTAGCTTCGCTTCGCAATGTGTTTGTTGAGTTTATCGGGTTTGTTGAGTCTATTGTGTCAGTTTTTAAATAAAATAAAAATAAAAGATGAAAATCGAAAGATTTGAGGATTTACATTGTCGAAGCACGTAAATTGGTAAATTTGGATTATCAAGCAATAAAGGAGGGTAAGAACTTGCCTAATTACCTATCTTATCAACAAACCCAATGAACACAACAAACACAACAAACCCAACAAACCCAAAGATGTCCCAGGCAATTTTGATAGTAGGTGGTGGTGTCGCTGGTATTAATGCCGCATTAAATGCGGCTGACTATGGCTCCAGGGTCTACCTAATCGATGATACAGCAAGCATAGGTGGGATGATGGCAAGGCTGGATAAGACCTTTCCCACCAATGACTGCTCCATATGCATAGAATCTCCCCTGATGTATGAGGTCGATAATCACCCCAATATAGAGATTCTCACCAATACTGAGATCCGAAAAGTCAATAAGGAAAATAGTACCTTCAAGGTTAGATTGCTGAAAAAGGCAAAGTTTATAGACGAAGAGAAGTGTACCGGTTGTGGAGCATGCGCTGAGGCATGTCCGGTCAGCGTTTTCGATGAGCTCGATGGAAAGATCGGGGGAATGAGGAAACTGGTCTCCATGGCCTTCCCGCAGGCCGTGCCAAATGTCTCAGTCATTGACCCAGGGTGCCGCTACGGAAAGATGCGGGAGCAGGGTGCGTGTGTAGGGGAGTGCGTTGTAGACTGTAGCCAGTGTCGCGAATGCCCTATCGCTTTCTGCGTTAAGGCATGTAAAGAGGAGGGAAAGGATGCAGTTGTCCTCTGGCAGGCTGATAAGCGTATGGATATTGAGGTTAAGAGCATCATTGTGGCTACGGGTATAAGGCCCGCGGAGCCAGATGCTGGACTGTATGGCTATAATATTTACGACAATGTAATCACCAACATCCAGTTTGAACGTTTAATGAATGCTGGTGGTCCTACAGAGGGAGAGATTATCAGGCCATCAGATAAGAAACATGTGAAGAGGATCGCCTGGATACAATGCGCTGGCCGTGGGCTAAAGGAGGGGCTGGCCTACTGCTCAAAGATATGTTGCATGATTGCTGCGAAGCAGACAATCATTACAAAGGAGCACGACCGCTCTGTGGAGACTGTGATCTTTCATAATGACTTAAAGGCCTATGGTAAAGGCTTTTGGGCATTCTACCGGAAGGCCCTCGAAAAAGGGGTCCGGTACCTGAAGGGCAGGCCATTTGATGTGTTTGAAGATCCCGGAACCAAGAATTTGACTGTCAGATACGAAAGCCTAAATACGGGTAAAATCCGGGAAGAGGAGGTAGAGCTCCTCGTGCTTTCAATGGGGCTTGTCCCTAACGACCGGAACAAACGACTGGCGAGGGTATTGGGAATCGAGCTAAGCGCGCACGGCTTCTTCAAAGAGAAAGACCCCTTACTTGCGCCTTTGGAGACTACTGTCGAAGGGATCTATCTGTGTGGCGGTGCAACAGGTCCAATCGATATTTCCGAATCGGTCATCCAGGGATCAGCAGCAAGCCTGAAAGCCGTCCTAAGAGGGACGGAGTAATGGAGTATTGGATTGTTGGAGTGATGACTATTCATTTTTCCATTACTCCATTACTCCATCACTCCAATTAACACAAACTGTGCCAAAACGACACGGATTGGAAATCACAGCGAGGGACATTAAATGAATGAAGATATAAGGGTAGGTGTATTTGTTTGTCGCTGCGGCTCAAACATTGGCGGTTTCGTAGACGTGCCGGAGGTGGTGGAGTATGCCAGGGGTCTCAAGGATGTTGTTTTTGCCGAAGAGGGCAAGTGGTCATGCTCTGTCGACTACTTAGCCCACATGCAGGAATGCGTAAAGGAGCATAATCTCAACAGGGTGGTGATTGCCTCCTGTACACCAAGAACACATGAACCGCTGTTTAAGAGGACGGTAAAAAAAGCAGGGCTAAACCCGTACCTACTCGAATTTGTAAGTATCCGGGAGCAGGTCTCCTGGGTTCACATGGATGAGCGTCAGGCGGCTACGGAGAAGGCCAGGGATTTGGTGAAGATGGGTGTGGCCAAGGCCAGGCTCCTTGAAGAGGGAGAAGAGATTAGACTTCCCGTCAAGACAGACTCCCTGGTAATAGGTGGCGGGATAGCCGGCATGACCGCTGCCCTGGGTTTGGCTGATCAAGGCTTTAACGTCACGATCGTAGAGAGGGAAACCCGGCTTGGGGGCCTCCTCAAAAAAATATGGCACCTTTGGAATGATGGCAGCGAGTTTGTGGCTGATGAGCTCCTTAAGTCTCGAGCAGAGCAACTTTACAGCCACCCTCATATCAAAATCTATACGAATGCTGCCATAGATGACATTGAGGGGTACATCGGAAACTATAAGGTCACCGTAAAGCTCAATGGATCGAGCGAGACCTTCGATGCCTCCACGGTCATTGTGGCCACCGGAATGCAAGAGATAGAGCCTGCCGGTCAATACGGCTACGGGGATGATTCGCGCGTGGTAACCCAGCTTGAGCTTGAGGGTCTGCTGAAAAATAAGGCGCTTGATAAGGTAAAGGATGTAGTAGTAATCAACTGCGTTAATTCAATGAATGAGACCCGTGGCTGTTGTAACATTGGGTGTGGGATCTCGGTTAAGAACGCTGTTGCGTTAAAGGGCCTCAGCGACGATATCAATGTCCATATCCTTTACAGGGATCTATGCGTGGTAAAGGATGAGCGAGGCCAAGTGGAAAAAGCGAAAAGTGAGGGCATCAAATTCATAAGGTTTCCCGATGACCGCTATCCGGAGGTATCCAGGCAGGATGAGCACTTGGCAGTGGCGGTGTACGACGTCCTCCTCGGAAGAGAATTTAGGATCCCGGCTGATTTGCTTGTCTTAACCACTGGTTTTCAGGGAGATAGCAGTGTAGGGCAGATAAAAGGCCAGCTCAAGGTCTCCGAGAATGCAGAGGGATTCTTCCAGGAGGCCCATATCAAGCTGGGTCCGTTGGATTTTCCTGCCGATGGCGTTTTTCTGTGTGGGGGTGCCCGATCTCCAAAGAATATGAAAGAGGCCTGTGAGGAGGCAATGGGAGCGGCAATGAGGGCCTCTATCCCAATGAAGAGAGGCTACATTGAGGCGGAAGGAATCGTGGCGGATATTGATCCGGAGGCCTGTAATGGCTGTGGCCTTTGCGCCAAGAATTGCCCCTATGGTGCCATACGGATGACGGAGGAGAAGCCCGACGTAATCAAGGCCCTGTGTAGGGGATGTGGTCTGTGTGCGGCGGACTGTCCCGAGGATGCAATAACCATTATCCATTACTCAGATGAGCAGATCCTTGCCCAGATAGAGGCGGCCCTGGAGGAGAAGCCTGGGGAAAAGATTATCGGCCTCGTTTGTCACTGGTGTTGTCTGGGCGGAGTGGATATGGCAGGTGTAAGCAGGCTTCAGTACCCCCCTCATGCGCGGCTGATAAGAGTCATGTGTTCGGCACGGGTGGCCTCCAAGTTTGTGCTTCGCGCCTTTGAGCTGGGGGCCGCCGGGGTATTAGTGGGAGGATGTGAATTCCCAACCTGCCATTACATCGTAGGCAACTACAAGGCCGAAAAACGAATGGAACGCCTCAAAAAGACCCTAACCAAGAAAGGCTATGATCCGGAAAGGCTCTGGGTCCTATGGTGTTCAGCCGCAGATGGGCCAAGGTTTGCAAATACTATGAGAGAGATGGTCAAGGGACTTGGCCTTGTATGAGGGATAGATTTGCGATTT